>NZ_PSVK01000020.1:0-58169 GCF_002931115.1 Rathayibacter sp. AY1E6
TCCGGGCCGGCCCGTGAGGGGCGACCCCCTCACACTCCCCGGCATCCCCGTTCCGGGGGCGCGAGCTCCGCCCGCGCAGCGGTGACGGAGCACCGCCGAAGGGAAGCCGCTACGCGGCCCGTTTCCCCGTTTTCTTCACCTCTCCGCGGTTTCAATCTATCTCGCTCCGTCTGCTACGTGCCGAGCATTTCGGACGCGGGCGCAAGCGCCCTTATTTCGCCCGAAATGCTCGGCACTCCGCCGACTCCACTCAATTGATTTCATCCCGCCGGAGAGGCAAAGAAAAACGATCAGGAAGACGACAAAAGCCCCGTAGTTGATCTAGAACCACGGGACCCGTCGCCTCAATGATCGCACATTGATTGAGGAGAAACCATCGTGAACACCACCGCAACCGGGACCATCGAGCACATCGACCCGACCGCCCTCGTGATCGAGCAGAACGTCCGCACCAGCGCCCCGCTGACCAAGGAGTTCATCGACTCCATCCGTCAGAGCGGGATCCTGTCGCCTGTGCTCGGACGCCGCGACGAGCACGGCAACGTCATCGTCCGCGCGGGGCAGCGCCGGACCCTCGCGAGCCGTGAAATCGGCCTCGCGACGATCCCTGTCTACGTCGTGGAGGGCGACGACAAGACCGCCGAGCGGATCGTGCAGCAGATCATCGAGAACGACCAGCGCGCCGAACTCACCACCGCCGACCGCACCGCCGCGTGGGCGCAGCTGTCGTTCGAGGGCCTGTCGGCCGCGAGCATCGCCAAGCGCACCGGCACCAAGGCCGCGACCGTGAAAGCGGGACTGGCGGTCGAGGAGTCCGCAGTCGCGCGGACCGCGCTGCACGAGCACGAGCTGACCCTGGACCAGGCCGCGATCATCCTCGAATTTGAGGACGACGAGGAAGCCCGCGCCGACCTCATCACCGTCGCCACCACCAACCCGAGCCAGTTCACCCACACCGCAGAGCGCCACCGCAAGGCGCGCGCCCGCCACATCGCCGTCCTCGTGGAGGAGGCGAACCAGGAGGCCGCAGGCTTCACCCTCCTCACCCGCGATCAGGTCGACGGCGAGGGCAGCGCGTGGGTCGTCATCGACCCGCTGCGCACGGAGGACGGCAAGCGCGTCACCGTCGAGCACATCGCGACCATCGAGCCGCGGGGCGTCCTCGTGAGCACCATCTACGACGGCAACACCCACGTCTCCTACGCGATCCAGGACCCCGCCGCCCACGGATTCAGCTACGCCTACAACGCGCCCGCCGCACCCGAGACGGAGGAAGAGAAGGCCGCGAAGTCCGCCGAGCGCCGCATCCTCCTCGCGAACAACCGCGCCTGGATCGCCGCCGAGACGGTGCGCCGCGACTGGATCGCGACGCTCCTGTCCCGGAAGACCCTCCCGAAGGACGCCGAGCGCGTCATCGCCCTGGGACTGACCGCGCACCGCTCGTCGGTGTCGGGCGGGATGGGCAACGGCAACGCGCTCGCTCACACCCTCCTCGGCGTCACCCAGCCCTCCGGCTACCACGCCGACGCGCTGGCCCCGCTGGTCGAGGCGAACCCCGCGAAGGCCCGCCTGGTCGCGCTGGCCGTCGTCCTCGCAGGGCAGGAGGCGAACACGAGCAAAGAGTCCTGGCGCCGCGGCGACGCCCGCGCCGCCGCTCACTTCCGCCAGCTCGCGGCCTGGGGTTACGCGCTCTCCCCGGTCGAGCAGGTCGTCACCGGCGACACCACCGCCGCCGACGCCGCGGCCCTGAACTAGCCCGCTCCGCGGGGACCGGCAGCCGCCGGTCCCCGCCCTCCTCCCTCGACTCTGCAGAAAGGCCCACCATGACTACCACCACGACCCCCGCCCCCGACGTCGATGAGTGGGGACACACCCCCGCGCTGCGCGCCGCGCAAGTGTTCGTCAACGTCGCCGCCGAGTCTGGCGACACCCGCGCCCTTCACGTCGCCGTGCGCGTCCTGCTCACCGCCGCCGCTCACCACGCCTGGCCCACCGCCACGGCCCTCGTCTTCAAGCGCGAGACGGTCGGCACGTTCGCCGGATTCTGGGCGCTCTGGCGTGTCACCGACTCCGGACACCGCGTGCTGCGGGAGTGGGAGGACGAGCCCGACGAGATGAGCGACGAGAGCGACGAGGAGCGCGTCGCGCTCGACCTCATCACCAACAGCCACGAGACACAGGACTACGCCGACACCTTCGGACCCCTCAGCGAGGGCGTGGCGGTCGGATACCACCTCTACATGCTCTGAGCGTGCGTGCGGGCCGACCCGGAACGGGCCGGCCCGCACGAGGGGGAGAGCCCCCTCGACCCCCCGTCACGCGCGTGGAACGGCCACCCGCGCTCGAGCGGTGGTCAGCGGCGGGGACGCGCCTTGTGCGTCTTCCCCGCCCGGATGTTCCGGTTCTCGATCACACCGACGACGGCCAGCCCGATCGCGACTGCGACGAGGAGCACCCAGCCGAGGACGTTGAACCACTGGCCGGCGAACGCCGCGAACGTCTGCTCGCCCGCGATGCTGGCGAACATCAGCGACAGGCCGAACCAGACCATGCCGTTGCTGACCAGCGCGGCACGAGCCAGGGGAGTGCGGGGATTCGCCATGCCCTCACCCTCGCAGTTGAGGCTGGGACTGACCCCGATGGAGTGCCGCCGAGCAGCGGGACCAGGGCGACTTGCTTACTTGATGACAAGTAGACAAGTCAGTTCGCCGGCTGCCCGTCGCCGTCCCGGCGCCGTCGAGCTCGACGCAGCTTCGGGAAGCCGTTCAGCGCCTCGAACGTGATGATCGAGCGGGTCAGAGTCTCTGTCCCCAGCCGCTCATAGGCCCGTCGAGTGATCGGCCGGTTTCGGCAGAAGGTGTCGTGAAACCACGCCCGCGGGAGGTACCCCTCCGAGTAGAGGTCGTGGAAGTAGGTCGCGATCGCTTCTTTCAGCAGCAGGTCCGACCACAGCTCCGCCGTAGCCGGCGGCAGGCGGAAGAACCTCACAGCGGCGATCACACGCCGCGCCACCGCCGACACGCTCGCCACCGTCAACGCGAGGAAGAAGAGTCCGAGGAACCAGTGCTGCCCGTCGTTGCCGTTCGCGAAGATGGCCCAGGTCAGCAGGCCAGGGAACGCGACACCGACCAGCGCGTAAGGAATCGCGGTAAGTAGCGATCGGCGCTCCGCTGTGCGCAGCGCCGTCGCCGCGTGGCCGGCCTCGCCCAACTCGCCTCCGAGCGTCGGGCAGCGCGTCGTCACCGTGAACGAATCCGGGACGGGCGTCCCGTGCAAGTGCTTCGCGTTCAGAGCGCGATGCAAGGCGACGTCGCGCAGCTCGTTGTCATCGGCGCCGGTGAGATACCCCTCTGGCACCGCGTACTGATGCGCGGCGAACGCCAGCAGCTCGTGCGACGGCTCGACGCGCTCGTCGCCGTCCCCGAAGATCGAGGCGGCGGGAGAGTAGTGGATCATCTTCCCGCCGCGCGAGAACACCGACCGAGCGACCGCCGAGCGCACGCGCTGGCGATCGCTGCCGTCCGCGTTCGCTGTGATCAGGCCGCCCAGGCGTCCCCACGGTCCGCGATACAGGGCCGACATCTCCCGCACGACACTCACCGGCACTCCTCCCGTCCGACGCTCATCCGAGCGTCAACGGTAACGCCGCCCTAGTGGGCGTCGTCGTACGCCTTCTGGACCTCAGCAGAGATGCGGCCACGCTCGGAGACGTTGCGGCCGTTCTTCGCCGCCCACTCCCGGATCGCCTTCAACCGCTCCGGGTCACTCTTCCCGCGCGAAGGAGCCGAGGAGCCGGCGTTGCCGTCACGCCGCACGCGGCGGCCGGCATCGACGTACTTCTCGAACACGCGGCGCAGCTCGGCGGTGTTCTCTGCCGACAGATCGATTTCGTAGTTCGCGCCGTCAATCGAGAACGTGACGGTTCCACCGTCACCCTCGATCGGAGAGCCGTCCAGGTCATCGATAAGAGTGAGCTTCTGCGCCATCAGGGTTTCTCCAAGCAGGTAAAGGTAGTCGCCTCATGTCTAGCAGTCACGCATTCCCTATTGCCGTTGCCCCCACGCGCCGTTCCAGTACTCGGCGTTTTCGCTGAGTGTGCGGAGTACCTCATCGGGCGCTGCCGAAGCTGGCCAGAATTGAAGAAGGTACCGATCGACCACCCCCTCCGCGAACTCGTCAGCATTCCCGGCGTCACGGCCCTGAGCGCTCACCCGCACGCGATAGCTGCCCGCCGGCAGAGCGAGGTCTCCGCCCGACATGCCGCCCCACCCTTCCCACCGGACGGCATCACCGTCCTGGAACGCGGCCGACACCTCGACAACATCGTCCCAATCACTCGGCGCCGGCTCCCGCTCCCACAGCTCGACCCGCACCCCAGAACCACCCGACCGTCGCGCCATCACGACATGCACAACGCCCGGAACGGCCGCAGCGACCCAGCCGTTGACCTGACCGGCGAAGAACCGGTCCGCGTCCCCGTCCCACATGCCTGTCTGCGTCACCGTGAACTGCCCGTAGTCGGTCATCACAACTGCGTCCATCAGCACCAACACCACGGACGCACTCTAACCAGCACCGGTGCAGCGCGGCCCGCGCGATCCTGGCCGACGTCGAACGCCAGCTCGACGCCAACAGCGGCGCCCGCCGCGACCGCTGGCAGCCCGCCAGTGATCGCGCCCGAGGAGCCTACGGAGAAAGGATCGCGGCGCCGGCGGCTGCGCCGCCACCGCATCGGGCGCGCTCGGGGTCAGCGTGATGCGCAGCTCCCGCGCCGACTCATCCGGCGTCGACGTCGACCACTCGGCCGGATCGTGACCGTCCGGGACGACGTAGCCGCCACAGTCGACCACGGCGCCCTCCCGGTCGACCGTGACGCTCTGCACCAGCAGAGTGCCGGAGTCGTCGTACGGACTTCGCCCTTCGAGGACGTGGGTCGCGTCGATCCGGAGGCTCTTCGACCAGGAGAGCCGGCCGACGACGCCGGCCGGTGACGACGCCCACCATTGAGTGCCGTTCCACTCCACCCGCAGCTCGTCTCCGACCCGCACCGCCCCCACATGCTCAGTGACCGTCGAGTGGTACAGGCTCGACAGCATCGGGGTCCCGCGGTCCGCAAGAGTCTGGGAGCGCGCCCCTGCGATCCCGAACCGGCGATCACCGTTCTTGTGCATGGACCCGAGCTGCGGGTGACCGTCAGCCGCGGCCGGCGCATCCGTCGACGGGTCGAGAGTCATCCGCCTAGCCTCCCGCTACGGGAGGGAGCGGATCGAGCAGATGCGGTCCGTTGTTACGGACGCTGTTCACGTCGCGGGACACCTCGTAGTGCTCGAGGTCGTGCGCGACCGCGTACGACTCCCGGTCGAGCAGCTGCATCAGAGCGTCGACGTCGAGGTGTCCGCCGAGCCAGTCGTCGTACCCGTCCGGCGTGATGCATGCCGGCATCCGGTCGTGGACCTCACCCGGCGCTACATGCGAGTCGCGGGTGATGATCGCCGTCGACAGGCGCCACTTCTCCGGATCGTCCTCCGCCTTCGACGGATCCGGCCACGCCGACACGATGCCCGCCATCGCGAGGGCCGCGTCGGGCTCGTAGATGAAGTGCGGCTGCTTCCCCGTCTCCGTGACCGTCCACTCGTAGTAGCCGGCCGCCGGGATCAGCACCCGCGACGTCGCGAACGCCTTCCGGAACATGGGCGAGCTCGCGACCGTCTCGATCCGCGCGTTGATCGGCTGCGGCCGCTGCTTCTTGAAGTCCTTCGCCCAAACCGGCACGAACCCCCAGTGCACGGTCGGCGCCGACCGCTCCCCGTCGCGCTCACGCACGACGGTCACTGGCGACGTCGGCGCCACGTTGAAGTTCGGCCGCATTCCGGCGAAGCCGCCCGTGAAGAGGTCCGGGAGCAAGCCCTCGGTGTTGTCCTTAACGACGAAACGACCGCACATGCGCCTAGCTTACGGACGGCGCCGCCCGTACTGGGGTCGACGGTGCGAGGCCAGTCAGCGCATCGAGGCACGCGGAGTAAGGAACACCTGGCCCTCACTGTTGACCTTGATGCTCATCGGACTCCGCACACTGAAACCACGACTGGTGGGTCACCCGAAGCTTTGTCGACAGTGTTCTGTGTGAATCGTAGCGATTGCCCAGGTGCGTAGACCGTTACGCCCGCATCACTTCGAGTCTGAGGGTTTTTTACTTTCTCCAAGTCTGGTCACCAAGGGGGGATTTGGCACACAGTTCCCAGAGATTGTTCTGTAAAAGCCAGGCGGGCAAGGCTCGGTGGACTTTGGCATCATTCCTCAACAATCATAACTTTTAGCGGACTAGGTTCGGTTAACGCATCGTTGATATTAAACAAGATTGCTATTCCGAAGGCCAAAACCAAGACAATAAAGCCAACGATCGTTAGCCAGGAGCGTTCTGAAACAACTTTCGCACTAGCTTCGTTTGCCTCAATTTCCTTACGCAGAATAGTTTCCAATAGATCAACAGGAGTGTAAGAGGTAGCATTGTCTAGGTAATTTTGAGTGGGGACGGCGTGGCCTTTGTCCGGTACTAAGGCCCAAATCCCTAGGGCAACCGCAACTCCAAAACCGAGCAATGGAATCCACATAAGATCTGTTGATAGGGTGCTTGCAGTTCCAACTAAACCGGCAGCGCCGACTAAAACTCCCGCGCGCGTCTGAGTTGCCGAAGATCGGGCGGAGGTCAAATCTCGCTCGCGTCGCGTCGCGTCGATCAGCATGCCCAATTGTTTTTCTAGCGCATCGGAATTGCTGCTGTGCCAAGTCAAGCCAGGACCTCCATTAACTTCGTGATTGGTGCCATCAAGCCGTTCTGCTGTCCTGCTGTGATCCCAATGACGCTGTACGCGCCTTCACGGCTCATTAGCTGAAGCTTGGCCGACGTCCAGAAACGTCGTATTCGTAAAGGGCTTTGTTGCTGTTGCGCTTTCGAATCGTCTGCACTGTTACATCGACATAACCTAGCGCAGAGAGCATGTCCGCGTACCATTTCTGCACAGGTACCTCGTGACCGGAAAAAGTGCTGTTTCCTACGATATAGGAGACGCTTCCACCAGGCTTGACGTGGCCGGCGGCGGCTTGGAAGTGAAGCCACATGTCGTAGTGGTACTTATGGACATACGCCGCGAGGACGGGTCCGCTTTTGCCACCATCGCGGGAGATGTTCTCGCAAACCGCGAGAAGCTGCGAGTCGATCGGCGTCGGATGCTCAGCAGCCCAGGAAGCGAGCTTGCTCGTCGCCGTTCCCCAGGTGCCACCGATGGCGCGCCAGTCCAAGTCACCCGCGTCACTGGGTGCGTCGAGATAGCGCGTCCAATACATATAAGGTCTGAGCTCTCGAATATACGACATGCGATTGCAATACGGTGGTGACGTGAGCACAAGGTCGGCTGGTTCAAGGTCGGCTAGGCCTGTGCGGGAATCTCCAAGTCGCACTGCGGCACTTCCGGCAAGGGTGGAAGAGGCCGATGAAGCTAGGTCAGCGGCACCGGCGAGGAAAAGCGCAATTGTTGCATCGTCATCAGTTGCCTTGAAGCGGGTCCCAGGCGCTATATCCTTGAAGCTCATGCTTTGATGATTGAATGCGGCTGAGCTGCTTGCGATGAGTGTGCGGCACAGCAATATCTCTAGTAGGTCGCGAATGTCGCCATTGTAGGTGTCGATGCTCGCCCGAAGCGTGCGCAGACCGTGGAGGGATCCAGGGCTCCACCAGCGCTCGATTCGAAAGATATCAGGCTGCCAAAGGCGGTCTCGTGCAGGAAAAGACTGAGCGGTATCAACTACGTCTGAAACTGCCCCAAGAAGAGTCGCCTCAATATCCTCTTGATAGTCGCGAGTTTTCGCATTTCCAAGCCATACAAGAAATGGATTCACATCGACTGATTGCCCCAGGTGGCCGTACTCCGCTGCTGCAAGGGGAGTGGTTCCAGTGCCACTAAACGGGTCTGTTACAACGGACCCTGGTTCGAGTAGCTCGAGCCGTTCGCGCACTACCTTGACACCGTAGGCGGGGGTAAGACGCAGCCAACCATGTCGACCCACCCCGGCGTTGGCGCGAAAAGTCATGTACTCGTTACGCGCAACACTATCTCGCGCAACTCGTTCAAGAATAGTCATTTTGCTTCCAAAAGGTGTTTGAGGACCACGTGCGTTTCTGTGCGTAGTACCGAGGCGTTGCGCTCAAAAAATGCCGCGAGGTCATAACCCACAACATTCTTGAAAAAGGCAAAAGTCGATGTCATTGTGTCGGCGGTGCCGGTCGTGCCAGCGAGGACAGCCCATCGACCCAACGTATATCGATTTCGAACAGTCTGATTGATTTGCGTGCTCATGATGGCAAGTACCGGGAGATATCCGTGAGCTACGGCCTGTACGGAGGAAGCCAAATCTCCATTTTGACGCTTACTGTCGGCGCTCTTGTAGCCTTGACGGACTTCTAATACGGCACCACGGAGAGGTACCGAAATCTTGAGGGCCTTTTGCTGTTCAGTAATCCAATTTCTAAGACGCTCGGCTGCCGCTGTGTCCTTCACGGCGTCAATTTCGATACGGCCATCCAATGTGATCAGTCGTACTGCACCCCCGTATGGAAACTCGTAGCTCCATCGAACTTGTTCCTCGGACAGGGCGAGCTGGTCGCGGAGTACGTGGCGGACCAATCGCTCGCTTCCAATGCCGAGTTGCCGGTAGAGCGAGGTCATCCCGCCAGCGGCCTTGTGTGCGGCGAACATGAGTGGCGAGTCAAAACCCATCCAGTGGTACAGCGGGTCGGACCCGTAGAGGCTCGTGAATCCGTCAAGGTCAACCTCAACCCCTCCACCCATCTTGGGGAGGTAGCCGGAACTGGTGCGCAAGGGAGACATGAGCACCTCTCGGTATTCGGCGTCATGGTCTGTCAGCGAGGGCACGTTGATCACTCTAGGTGGGCTCGCTCTCACCCTCTGCAGCCTTCGGGTGCTGAATGTAGGACGTGATCGCGTCGCGTCCGCTTGGGAATCTTCTGCCGGCCGTCCTGCGCGCAGACTGAGCCCATGACGTCGACAGAGGTGTTGAGCGCGCGAGCGCGCGACGACGCGCAGGTAGAGGCGCTGTTCAGCTCGGGGTGGCTGGCGTTCATCTCTGCCGACCGCCTCGCGGAGGAGCACCTGCCGCAGGTGCGCGAACAGTTCACCCGGTTCGAGCTCGTGGTCCTCGATGAAGACGTGCCGGTCGCTGCGGGCTGGGCGGTGCCGATCCGGTGGGACGTCACCCGGGAGGGTCTGCCTGCCGGGTACGGCGACTCCCTCCGCCGGTCACTCGAGGAGGAGGGCGAGGCGACGACCCTCGTCGTCTGCGCCGCGCAGGTGCACCCGGACCGCACCGGCGCCGGCCTCGCCGGGACGCTGCTCGGCGCGTTCCGCGACCTCAGCATCACCGTCGGCTACGACCACGTGATCGTGCCGCTGCGCCCGACGATGAAGCCGCGCTACCCGCTGACCCCGATCGACGTCTACGCGGCCTGGACCCGAGAGGACGGGCTGCCGCTGGACCCGTGGCTGCGCACACACGTGCGAATGGGAGCGACCATCCTCGACGTCGCCCCGCGATCGCAGGTGATGACCGGCACGGTCGCCCAGTGGGAGGAGTGGACCGGAATCGCCCTGCCGGCGTCAGGGGAGTACGTCATCCCCGGCGGCCTCTCGACGCTGCGCGTCGACCGCGACGCGGACGAGGGGATCTATGTGGAGCCGAACATCTGGGTGCAGCACCGCTGAGCCTGCGGGTGCTGCTCACGGCGAAGTCCCCACTTCTCGACCGCACCGCCACAGTAGAGCCACCAGCGTGCTGCCCGAACGTCATCCGAGCCGAACGCTGCTGCGCAGCTCACCTCCGCTCCACGTCTCAAGAACCCATCGATCGGGACCGGGCGACGCGCCCACTGCTTCCCCGGCCGCTTCCCGGGCCCGCTCGGCGCAGCCGTAGATCCCGATGACATCCGGCGTCTCGGCCCAAAAGGCGCTTCGCAGAAGTAGGTAGTGCTCCCCGTCGATGCTGATGCTCACACCACGGATCCTCGCTGGCCGCAGAGCCCCGCGATGGGTCCGGCACAAAGTGCCACTTCGATGGCGCGCGTCCCGTAAGGGGATCGATCTGCGGGACGCTTTCAGCGGACCGCTCGGAGGGGCTTGGCGTCGTCATCGCGTGCTGGTGATGTCGCCAGGGTCGACCGCAGGTCTTCTCGTGCTCGTTGGTAGCGGGTACGTGCGGTGGACGCGGGGACGCCGAGGAGGTGTCCTGCTTCGGTGATGGAGAAGCCGTCCCAGTGAATGAGGCGGACGAGCTCGGCCTGTTCTGGCGCGAGCCTGGCGATCGCATCGCGCACGTCGACTCCTTCGTCGGCGGGGCGTCCTTCGGTGGAAGCGGTCGTGAGGACGCCGCGGAGCCGGCCGGAGAGGTCGGCTCGCCTGTTCTCAGTGCGGGTGCTGTTCGAGAGGACGTTCCGGGCGATGCCGAACAGCCACATCCTCGACTCCTCCGCGGTGCGGGGGAGGGCGCCGACACGGCGCCATGCGGTGAGCATGACGTCCCCGAGCGCGTCGGCGGCGTCCTCGAGAGGGAGGCGGCGTTGCAGGTACTTGAGCAGGTCGGGCGAGGCGACGCGCAGGGCCTCGGTGAGTTGCTCCGCCTCATCGGACTTCTGGCGGGTCACCAGGTCGCTCCGGGGCAGTGGGCCTCGCCGGCGATGCTGATGTTCGCGGCGTCGACGTCGACGTTCTGCGCAGCGAGTTCGGCGTCGAGAGCGTTGCTGATGATGCGTCCAACCGCGGTCGAGTACTCCCGGTCGGCGTTGTAGAACTCGGTGCCGTAGCCGGCCGGCGTGCGGGATCCGTCAGCGTTGATGAAGGATCGGTCCTCGGTACGGAGCTGCGCGATGGTCTCCTGGAGTGCCCCGTCGCTGAGGAGAGCGTCGATGTCGGTCGTCTGGTAGAAGTTCTCGACCACGGCGACGGCCGCCGGATCGGTCCCTTGAACGTCTCCCATGCGCTCCTCACACTGAACACCGCTGGGCAGCGAATAGGTGATCGAGGCGTCCGGCGTCTCCGCCCACGGCGACCACGCGCCCGTCGCCGCGGCGGCCGCTGTCGCCATGCCACCGAGCAGTACCAGCGACGCCACTCCGGCGACCGCAGGACGCACCCAGCGGTGACGGCTGACGCGGGCCTCTGCCGCCGCGAGCTGCTGCAGCTCGGCCAGCTCGACAGCGACGTCGTCCGTCACTGTCGATGTGCGGGGGCTGGACTCATCCAGCAGGACGTCCAGGGGGTCTCGGTCAGGGGCGGCAGTCATGACGGGCTCCTTCGAAAGCGGGTTCATCCTGTACATGTCCACCCCACCCGCAAACGTCTGCCGCAGCACGAAATCGGCTCGCCGCCCTCGTCAGGGCGCCGGCGACCACGCCGGACGTCAGGTCGCGAGGGACGCGGCGAGCTCGGCGGGCGCCCCCGCGGAGCGCGGCTGCCACGATTCGAAGACGCCGTAGGCGATGATCCGCTCCGCGGTCGACAGCAGCGGATTGCAGCTCGTCATCGTGATAAGACGATCCGTCGGAACGACGTCGCTCGTCCAGGGGACCGGATCGATGACCTGCACTTCGGAGGGCTGCACGTATTCGAGGTTCCGGAACCGATAGGTGTACCAGCCGTCGGCGGTCTCGATGTAGATCGCGTCACCCAGTTGCAGCTCATCGATGAGGTGCATTCCTCCGCCGGCGGCGGAGCGGTGCGCCGCGATCGCGAAGTTCCCCACTTCGCCGGGCATCTGCGTTCCCGGGTAGTGGCCGATACTGCCCACGTCGAGCACGTTCTCCGCGTCGACGCCCTCAGCGATCGTGCGCACCCACCCCTCGCCGTACCGGGGGATATAGAGGTTGCCGAACGTGGTGTCTAGAGCTGCGACTGGCGCGATCACTGGGTCGCCGGGGGCGGCCGGCTCAGCACTCGGCTCGGACGGCGCCTCAGCGGACGGGGCGTCATCACCCCAGCTCTGGCGCAGCTCGGCCGCTTGATCTTCCTGCCGGCCCGCGATCACGGCGTCGTTCCACCACAGCTGCCAGGCGAGGAACAGCAGAACGAGGACCCCTGCGGTCATCAGCAGCTCGCCGAGGACGCCGAAGAAGGACAGGCGGCGACGAGCCGAACGGCGTCGGCGCCGCGACACGTCCACGGATGACGAAGCGGTCATGCGCAGGAGTCTAGGTGTGCCGCTCTCACCGGCATCGCTACGGGAGACGTCTCGTGCGGGAATCGTTCGACGGTCCGACGTTTTGGGCCACTGCTCGTTCTCGCGCGCCGTCGCCGTCCCTTCCGCTGCCTGCCCTGACCCACTGGCAAGCGCGTCACCGCAAGCGAATCGCGTCGCAGTGTTCAGCCCGGAGTGCACCGGGCCGAACGATCAGATAGCGACGGACGGTGTAGTAGCTGCTCCATCCGGCGTGTTTGTGCGAATACTCGGGTTCCGGGTGCGTGACGGGTAGACGAGGGCTAGACCGGCAGCTGCAATCCAGCACGCCGTCCAGAGGCCGTGTCCGGGAGTGCCGTCGGCGCTGCCCCATTCGACCCAGAAGAATCCGGGGTCTGCCACAGGGCAGGCGAGAACAACTGCTGCAACCGTCGCTACCCCTGCGGGAACCTAGGGAACGAGGCGTGCGACCACCAGAGCTACAACGACGAGAGCGAGGGCACCCCAGAGATACAGAAGGGGCATGAGGTCGTACGACGACATGGCCTCAGCGCAGGACGGGTTCATTTCATTCCATCTAGCGCCCGTGCATGGCTGCCAGTAGGACGACGTCGCCCAGGTCACCCACAGCGCGACGCCCATGAGCGTAGCTGCGCACGCCAACCGGACTAGAGCCTTAGTGTGCTGGCGTCGCCCCATGCTGAAAATGCTAGTCCGCCGACCGTCCCGGTGGACGATCGTTCATCGGTGCACGCAGACGCGACACCGAGCGCCTGTCGTTCCTCACGGTCGCCTGCACAGCTCGTCGCTGCGTCCCAAACCTCGTGCAGATGACCGTGAACGTTCAGGTCTTCGAGTTCGTCTGCACAACCGACGTGAGCGCGCCGGAATCGTCAGCCGCAGTAGTGATGCTCGAGTACTTCACCCCTCGAAGAAGTAGTGCAGCACTCACCCCGCCGACTACAGCCGCCACGACACCGAGACCGACAGCGATCCCCGCCGTCATCGGATCACCCACGACGGCAGCTACGCCGGCCGCAACAACCCACGGAACGCTCGACCCTACGGCCGGCCCAATAGGGCTGATCAGCGGGGACGACTCGGTGGCTCGTCCCGACCGCAGAGTGATCAGAATCGCCACGAATCCTCCGGCGACGGCAGCCAGGGCACTGACCCCACCGATAATGGCGCCCACCATAATCAAGTAGGCGAAGGCGCCCCACCCGCCCTGTTCGCGGAAGTCGGAGTTACCCGTAAGGACCAATCCCAGACCGAGCAGCGCACCCAGCACCACGCCGACGGGTACAGCACAGAGAGCGGCCCTCCGATGAAGATGGACGATTTGCCGCATGTAGCCACGTTAGCCGGAGAGTCTCCCGGTCAGCGCAATGGCCGTCCCGTAAGAGGATCGTTCACCGATGCGGATCTGACCCGAGTGGTCCAGCGCGCTCCTGCCGTTCACCCGTTGGTCCGATAGTGATGTTGTGCAGACGCTGTCGCTCAAGGCTTCCGCAGCGATCGCGGGCGCAATCACTCTCCTCGCCCTCGTCGCGGGCGTCTTCCTCGACGGATTCTCGTTCGCGTGCAACGAGTCCCTTCCGGCTCAGTGCACGGGGTTTGACGTCGCGTGGCCGGCTCTGTGCTCTGTCGCCCTCGCGACCCTTGTTCTCCTGGTCGTAGCGATGCGCGCCAGCAGGCGCTCTCACGCTCGATGGAGGTGGCTGTTGCTCGCCTTGGGCGTGGTCGGCGCCGTCACCAGCTGGGTTCTCGCTCTGCGTACCGCCATGATCATCGGTTGAGCAGCCCACGGCACGGTCGAACGACCGCTTGTTCCGTATGGAGATCGTTCATCGGGGCGAGGGGGCGGTGGCCTTCGCTTCGACCGTGTGGATCTAGCTCAGGTTCACCTTCGAGTTCTATGTTGAGCCCATGAAGCGACTCGCGACGTCAGGCCAGTTGGTTGGATGGACAATCGCCTTGCTCGGGGCTGCTGGTGCCGCCGCGTTCCTGGTGCACTGGAGCTCGTGCCTCGGTGGCCTGAACGAGGGTTGCTACAGCGCCACACAGTCAGACTTCACGTGGATCGCCACAACGATCGTCTGGGCCGTCGCCTTCCCGCTCGTGATATTCGGCGCCTTCGTACTCTCGCCAGGACGACCCGTCACGCTGATTGGTGTTGGGCTCCTCATGGTCATCAACCCCCTCACCGACCCTGGAGCGTTCTTTCTCCCGTGGGATGTCGCGGACACCTTGCCCTTTACCGGCGTCGCCACGTCGCTAGCTGCTGTGACTGCAGGTGTCCTCCTGGCCGGATCTTCCTACCGAGCCCGTCGGCCCGATCACAGCCGAGTCGGGAAGCCAGCGCCCGCTGACGTCGCCTACTGACCTTCGATCGGACTTGGGTCGTCCCGTTAGGGGATCGTTCACCGGTCGCGTATCCAGCTACGGGCAGCGGTAGGTCTTCGCGAAGTCGGTTGCCGTGAACTGCCTTCCCTCGGTCATAGAGGTCAGTGACGGGCAGATGTCGTTGTTGTGCGCCGCCGCTACGAAGGGGGTCGCTGCTTGTGGGACGCAGCCGTAGTCCTGGTCGGGCTGGTCGAGGATTCGCAGCTGACCTGTCTCCCCGGCGGCGAGGTGAAGATCGGACCAGGAGCAGGACCAGGTGAGTGAGGCTCCGGTGTCGTTGGTGATGCTGACGTAGTGGGAAGGGCCATGCACTCCGAACAGCAGATCACCCACCCACAGAACCGCGGCCGCCACGACGGCTAGAGCTCCCAGCGCGATCGACAGTCTCACCAACCGTCGTTGGCGGGGTGGTGTCTGCCGGTCCGGCGAGAGTCTGCTCGGGTCCCAACTGTCCAGGCGTTCAACCACGGCGTATCCACCCCTCGGCGCGACGTGAAGCGGCCTCGACCGCCGCCGAGCTCGTTACCTTGAGTTCTCCCACGGGAGAAAAGTAGGCGTGACGCGGCTCTCACCACGAGGAGCTACCGACTCGCGACCGAGAGTGTCCTGTAAGGGGATCGATCCGCGGGACGCTTTCAGCGGACTGCTCGGAGGGGCTACTGCTCGTCTTTCCGGGCTGCTCGGCCGACGAAGTGCACGGACCGTCGAGCGTCGACGAGTTCGCGCTTCTCGAAGTGGCGAACGACGAAGGCTCCTGCGACGAACGAGTAGCCGATGCCCTCCGCGATTCGTGTGAGGACCGGGATGGTGCTGATGATCTGTTCGACGGTGGGTGATCCGTTGGCTTGGTAGGGGGCGATCCAGAACGGCACGATCGTGCCGAAGACGATGCCCAGGAGAATCCCGGCGACACCGATCCAGAACATGGAAGTGGACGAAAGTGCTCTGAGCATGGGATCCCCGGAATGTTCGGTGGGCGAGTCGAGAGGCGCCGCTGTCGGACGCGCCGTCCTCGCTCACGGCTGATCGGTCTGGTTACAGGCGCAGGTTGAGCGCGGCGAGGACGGTGACGAGGCCGGCCGCGACGACGACGACCGTCAGTGCAACGCGCCCCGCCGTACGGCGGAGAAGGCCGGTCATCGTGGCGGCGTCCGCCACGCGAGTCGCGATCACGAGGTCAGGAACGCCGGCCGGCGGTTGCGGTGGCGTCGTGGAGTCGTCTTCGCTGGCCGGGACGCTCACGGTCTGCTGAGCCGGCTCGATCCGATCGGGCAGCTTCTTGAAGCGGCCATCATTCGATTCGCCCACAGCGACCTCCCCAGCGGTCGCCGCATCGCGACCCTCCTTCGTGACTGTAGCCGTGCAACTCCATTGCGTCAGCGTGAGCGCGTAGCGGCCTGGAGCTGGAGACTGCTGCGGCGCACGTCTCCTCTCCACTCCTCGAGCGTCCACTGATCGGGTCCCGTAGAGGAACCTGCTGCTTCCCGAGCGCGCTGCTCGCTGCCATAGATTCCAACGACGTCGGTGGCGTCTGCCCAGAGGGCTGTCCTGAGGAGGAGGTAGTGCTCACCGTCACTGCTGTTCTTCACGCCTCGGATCCTCGTCGGTTCCGACGTCGTTCGGTCACCGTGGCGCGAGGTATCACAGTGCTGGCGCGCGTCCCGTATCGGGATCGACCACCGGACGCCCTGCTCCTTCGTCGAGAGACGGAGGATGACCGGTTGATCGTTGACGTTTTGCACCGCGGCTAGTGCGCCACGGCGGTCCAGTTCGTACGCTCAGCACATGACTGTTCCGGGGAACGCGCGGAGTCGACGTCGGCAGCTCCTGATGTGGGTTCTGGCTTCGCTGGTGGTGTTTGCGCTGGTGACTCTTGTTGTCGCCTTCGTGGCAACCCAGCTCAACGCTGCTGCTTTCGCCAGACGCCCGGAGATCGAGAACTGGGCTGACCCGAGCAGGGGAACATACACGCTCGGGCTCGGATGGGGCTTGGTCGCCGCCGCAGTCACCGTCGCGGTCGGCGTCACCGTCGATCGTCTGCGGTTGCGCAACGCAAGGTAGAACGGCGTCCCATATGGGGATCGTCGTCCGGACGGTAAAACTACCCACTGCTATCCAGCGTCCGGTAGGGGGTCGTCAACCGGTCGCACGCGAGTTGCGTGCGCCGCCGCGGCGTGGCGCGGGCGGGGCCGTCTCGTTAGACCTGTCCGGTGGTGATTCCGCTGAGGGGGCGTGAAACGGGGCAGGGAAGGCCGAGCGCCAGGCCGGCTTGTCTATCCCGGGTTGGGTGGTTGCGGGGCTGTGTCGTTGAGGCGGCGATAGTAGGCGACGTCGAGCGCGCTGAGGTGGGTGAGGAGGCGTCCGGCGCGGTCGTGCATGGTCATGGAGCCGTCGTGGAGGCTCGCGATGGCGCCGACGCGGTGCAGCATCAGCACTGTGTCGAGGCGTTCGGCGTAGTGCAGTTCCAGGAAATACACCAGCGGCGGATTGCCGGCCCGGCCTGGGGTGAAAAGGGCGGTGGGCTGGTGTCGGGTGACGCCGGTGTCGCGGTTGAGCTCGCGGAAGATGTACCGCTCGCGCAGCCACGGCCCACCGAGGATCATCGCGACGAGGACGACGACCCCGGTGATGACGAAGGGGTTGAGAAGAACGGCGAGGTCGTTGCCGGTCATCATCCGAGCATGTCCCGGGGGCGGTCGCGGTCCTCGGCTGCTTCGGTGTCCGCGGCCAGCTGCGCGACTCGCGCTTCGATGTAGACGGTGCGCATCGTGGCGTCATGGTCGAGTTGCAGGACTTGCAGGAGGCGGTGCAGTTGTACGGTGCCGGCCGAGGTTTTGCCGGTCAGGATGCGTCGGACGGTGCGCGGTCGGAGCCGTGCGAACACGGCTACCTTCTGTGCGCTCCAGCCCTGCGCCTGCACGGCTGTGGTCAGTACCGTGCCGAGCGCGGTGTCAAAGTGCTGGGGCGCCAACCCGATGAAGTCCACTCAGCCAGGCTAGCCATGCGATTCGTACGCGAACGTGGGTTCAGAGGACGGGTGGTGGCGACCCGTCCGGTGGGGAGCCAGGTGGCGGGGCGTCTAACGAAGCAGTTGGAGCCGCTCGTCAGGTTCGGTCGTTCGTCGTTTCGTCGTCGCCTGTTCGGTCTGGCGAGTTGGGGGTGCGGAGGGGCCAGGCGGGCCACCAGCCGTTGTCGAGTTGGCGCAGGGTCGTGGTGGCGTGTTCGAGGTCGTCGGTGGTGAGGTCTCTGTCGGGGGCGCCACTGCTGCCGGTGTAGCCGCTGCCGTCAACGGCGTGGAGCTGGGTGTGCAGCCACCGGCGACTTCCGAGGGGGTACGTCTCGCGGAAGCCGCCCGCGGCGATGGAAAGGACGGCTTCTTCGAGGCGGTCGGCGGCGGTTTCTGCTGATTCGTCGCAGGCATCGCAGGAGCAGTTCGGCAGGGTGGCGCGGAAGAAGACGCCTGCTTCCACTTGGACTGATTCGTCGGTTGCAGTGACGGTGATCGGGGTTCCGGCGCGAGGCTGCAACCGGATCTGCTGTGTCCCGTCGTGGTCGAGGTGGCGGACGTCGACGGAGTACCAGCGGTGGAGGTAGTCGGCCAGGGCGTCGACGTCATGGCGTAGGGGTGCGAAGCGTTCTGGGTGGGAGACGCGGGAGTACGCGTCGTCAGGTGGGTGGTGGTCGGGCCAGCGCTGCCCGTATTCGATGACGTGGCCGTTGTCGTCGCGGAACTCGATGGGAGGGAAGGCGGCGCGTTGGAACGGAACCGGTGGAACCGTGAACGGCGGTGGAGTGACATCGTGAGCGAGCGCGGTGATTTCGCGGTCGTCGAGGTCTTCTTGATCCCAGGTGGACAGCATCTCGAGGAACGGTTCCCGCTGCTCGGGACGCTGCACCATGGTTCGCACGAGGGCGGCGACCGGAATGGAGCGGACGTTCGTCCCGATTTCCGGCTCGTTGGTGACTCGCCAGGTCGCCGCGGGATGCACCACCGCGATCACGTTCCCGACGAACCGGGCTGCGGCGTCGGCAATCTCTGGCGTCGTCAAGGCGGTCGGATGCTTGGCCAGGAAGAGCCACACTCCCGACACGTCACCAGCAAGGCTCTCTGGGTCCACGCCATGGCGTTGCAGGAACTGAACGAAGAGATCGAAGCCGTCGACAAACCGCACAGGAGTCGGAAGCTCTGTTGCGGGCCGGAACGTCGCAATCGCGGACGAACCCAATTCCGGCATCGACCCGATCTCGCCAGGGAACATCTGTGTTGTCATCAGCTTCCTCCCGCGCCATGAACGACTCCGACAGTGCTCACCATGTCAGCGCCCCGTCACTCTTCAGACGCTTGTAGCGCCGATGTCGAGGCGCGAAGGTAGGCGTACACCGTCTCCCGGCTGATGCCATATTTCTTTGCCAACGTCGTCTTCGGCACGCCGGCACCAGCCCGCTCGCGCAGCTCCGCGACCTGCGCGAGGGTAAGCGAGCGGGCGCGGCCTCGGTAGACGCCGCGCTGCTTGGCCAAAGCGATGCCCTCGCGTTGACGCTCCCGAATGAGTTCGCGTTCGAACTCTGCGAACGCGCCCATCATGTTCAGCAGCAGGTTCGCCATCGCGCTGTCCTCACCAGTGAAGGTGAGCTGTTCCTTGACGAACTCGACCCGGACCTTCTTGTCCGTCAGTCGGCGCACGAGCCGGCGGAGGTCTTCTAGGTTCCTTGCGAGCCGGTCCATCGAGTGCACGAGCACCGTGTCTCCGTCGCGGACGAACCCGATCATCTCTTCGAGCTGCGGACGGTTCACGTCCTTGCCGGAGGCCTTGTCCTCGAACACCCGATCCAGCGTCAGGCCGTCGAGCTGGCGCACCGTGCTCTGATCCAACGTGCTCACCCGCACGTACCCGACCCTCTGACCCGACATGCCGCCTCCGACCCCTACTTGTCCAGTTGAAGTCTAAGAGCCGCAGGGGCAAGTGTCAGACAAGGTCCGACACGGCCCTATTCGGACGCGCTTCGGCCATGGTGCCTGACGTCCGGTTGGGGTGTACCTCAGCTAGACGGAGCCCCCGTCACCCTCCGGTGCGGTCGCTCGCAGTGCGTGGCGGGCGCTGCTTCGCGCCTGGGTGGGAGGTGGGCGCTACGTGGCCGCTTCCTCCATTTCGGTGATGGGAGCCGTATGAGTGGCAGCGTGGAGGGTGTTCAAGGGAAGCAAGAAGAGACGAAGGAGTACATCATGCGCACCAGCACGAGCAACGAATTCGACACCAGCTCGGCCAACCGTCAGAACCACCCGGGACACGGCTTCCGCCGGTCCCGCATCGCTGCGGGCCTGCTCGCAGCATCACTCACCGTCGCAGTCCCGATCGTGGGCGCCGCGCCGGCCTTCGCGGACACCACAACTCAGACAACCACCGCCGTCGCTGACTCCGGCCGCGCCACTGGCGTTACCGAGGGAGCGAACAGCGGCGCTGCCGGTCAGTGCACATGGGGTGCGAAGGAAAAGTTCTTCGAGGCGACCGGGCTGCGTCCCGCCATCTACGGCAACGCCCTCGACTGGGACACCAGCGCCGCCGCGAACGGCTGGACTACCGTCCTGGATGCTCAGGCTCGCAGCATCGTCGTCTTCGAGCCCGGCGTGCAGGGGGCGGACCCCACCTACGGTCACGTCGCCTGGGTCGATTCCGTCGAGCAGCGCGCTGACGGCCTCTACATCAACATCACCGAGATGAACGGTGCCGCCGGACCTGGCGTCTACAACACGCGAACTGTGCAGGACGTCGTGGGCATGTCCTACATCCTGGCTCCGTAGGGTCACCGCAAGAGGCGCTCCGCGTCCGCGAGGGTGAAGGCGGGTGACCCATGGGCCGCCCGCCTTCACCCTGTCCGCGTACCTTCGGCCTCCCGATCGGTAGGCGTCGCTTGCACCGTAGAACGATGCGACGACTCGAACTCGGAGCGGATGGCAGGCGGCCTCAATCACTCACTGACGTCGCGATCGCTGTCCTTCGCGCTCTCCTAGGACGGTTCCTGGACTTTGGGACGGTTGATCGTGTCACCGTTCCACGACAGGTCGGAGTCCTCATCGACGGGGAAGGCCTCGAATCGGCCGTCAGTGAGGATCGCGCTTACGAGCGTGTGCGAGCCGGCGACGATGGTGGAGTCCCAGTCGATCTCGGTGGCGAGCACCCAGGCGTGATCTTCAGGCCAGAGTAGTTGCGGCGCTTCCTCGCCGCGGAGGCCAATCTCGGGACCCCATCCGGGTTCGGCAAGCTCCGCCATGCTCGTGGCGGCCAGTATGTAGTCGTATCGGTCAATGCTGACCGGCCTGCCGAGGAGGTTCTGGCCGGTCCCACCGACCCAGTACGCCGCGAGCGCATCGCCGGGCGTAGTGGTCGCCGAACTGAGGATGGGTGCGAGGGCGGCGAGTACTTGCGGATCGAGTCGTCCGACGTCACTTGTGCCGCCGCGCGGCTCGTCCCTGCCTAGGAGCCGTTCCCACTGGACGAGCGGGTGCATGACCTTGCCGGCAGTAGCAGCAACGTCCGCCCACCGCTGGCGTTCCCAAATGTCATCGCCGTCAGGTCGAGGGTGAAGGACACGGGCGTACGCCTCGAACCCGTATCCGGCGACCGAGCCGACTCGTGCCCAGCTTCGCTCTCGCTGCATGCGCAGCCCAAGCCATTCGGCCCGCTCGACATCATCTGTGATCTCCATGGCCATGACCCTGGCAGGCCGGCACGGCCACGCCAAGACGAGTCGTGGTCGACCTGACGCCGATCGGACGCCACGCCATCGAGCTGATGAACCGAGCTTGGCATCGTGGCGCGGCTGAGGGCGCGCCGTTCGGGTCGGCGCACCCCCGCCGGCGGGCTTGGCGCTCTCGCGTCACAAGCCAAAGATCGGCGGTCCAGGTCCCCGCTCAATCCATGCGGAATCATACACATCGGTTCCTGAGTGATCTGCCGAGCATCAGCCAAACGGGGGAGGGCGATGGGGATAGTGCGTGATGGTTGGTCGTTCAGGTCTGGTATCTCTGGTGAGCCGGGGTCGGGAGGACCTGTCGGCGGAGGGGAAGCGGTGGGGGCGTACGACGAGGCGGAGGATCTTCCTTCACCGCCGCGGCACCATCGTGGCGTCACCGTGGTCCTACTCGTTCTGCTGACGTCGGTGCTGGCCGGCGTCGTCGCTGTCTTCATGTTTGCGGTCGGGTCGCTCGATGACTCGACGTCGGGAGCGGTGCCGCCGTCGGGGAGTGGCCAGGAGCTGGTGTACGAGCTCGTGCCCGTGTTGAACGATGATCCGGCGATCGCGAAGCTTCTTCCCGCGAACACCGAGTCAGACAGTGCAGGCTTGCGCGATGCGTGCGGGGCGCTCGCGGACCGCGATTCGGAGTTCACGATCATCGACGGCGCGACACCTGCCACGTTTCGGGTCGCCCTGGACGCGGCCGCAGACGCGCCGGAGCCGCAGACTTGCTGGATTGGGTTCCGCTGGGTCAAGGACGAAGGCTGGCGCGCTTCCGCGATCCGTCACTGACCACAGCTGAGCGTGGACCACCGTCGGCGTCACGGCTTGTAGGGGGACCAGTCCTGTGAGGGAAGTTCGCGCAGCTCCTCGTTCACCCAGACGCGCCAGCACGTGTCGGTGCGCTCCTGAAAAGCGCCGCTGATGGTCTCGTGCGACCAGCCGTCACGCGATTGGATCCAGCGGACGAGCCAGACCATTTGACCGGCCAACGGCTCAGTGTTGCGCGACATGTGCTCATCATCCTGGACGTCTGCCCGCGCAACGTGTGCTCGTCAGTAGTGGAGCTGTGTGCTCCATCCGTCTCGGCCGCGACCGGTCCACTGGGTGTAGTACAGGCCGCGCTTGTTCAAGAACGGCCCCACGTAATCCAGGCCCGCCGGCCGGTCAGAGCTGGCGCGAACGAAGAAGTTCTCGGGGCCGAAAAGCGGAAGCCCGGTCTCGGCCAACGTGGTGCCGGTCCCGTCGAGAATCGTGAGGCGCCACTGGTCCTCGACGTACTCGACTGTCGCCATCTCGGCGGAGCTGAAGTCGATCATGCGCGGAGCATAACCACCGCACGTTACGCCTGGTGTCGTTTCGCTCGGGTGCGGCTTCTTCCCCTGGGAAGCGGCCCGACCCGGCATCCCCCGACGCGGGGCCGGGCCGCTACTCCCGGCTCAGGGGCCGAGCCGCATCCGAGCCGGGAGCACTGGGGCCGGAGCGAACGGCACTCCGTACATGCCCGACCATAGGTGCCGACTGTGCCCACGGGAGGAGGGTTGACGGCCCTGAGCAGCAGCCGGCGAGTGGTGCTCTCGGCCGCGCTGTGTGACGCGGCCGAGAGCAGAGCGACACCGACGACCCCTCGTCGGTCTGCCGCGCGCGGCGTCGAGGTCCCCACTTCTCAACCGCACCGCCACTTTAGACACGAAGTGCCGAGACGGTGAGCGTGAGCGGAGCGAGTCGAGCAACTCCTGTCAGCGCCGCTCGGCATCCTGACGGCTGGCCGCGCTTCGCTTGCGCAGCTCGCTGACTACCGACTTTGAGGCTGCCAGAAGGGCGCGCTCGTCTTGCGCGTCGGCATCGACTGGGACGACGACGAACGCGCTGTTGGCGTTCACCGTCATCCGTACTTCCATGACCTGCCCATCCACGCGCAGCGCGGGAATAGCGATCGACTCGGAGTGTCCGCCGGCGGCGATCGAACCGACGAAGGCGAGGAGGGCCGTGCACACGTCGTCGGTGGACGTGAACGTCGCGGAAGCTCTCATCCGTCGTCATCACCTACGCGATGTAGCGCTCCGGTGAGCGTCCGGCAGGGGCCGCTGATCGGAACTCTTCCCGAGGGGAGCATTCTCTGAGGCCATCCATCCGATAAGCGGCGCGATGCCGGAGGCGGGTGGCCGTCAGGAGTGCCCCGGAGGGGCATCCCGGAGGGACGCGCAGCGCTCTTGACGGTCGGCCGGCGCAGGCAAGAGTGAAGCGTCGGATGGACGGCCGGACCGCAGCCTGCGCGCACGTCGCGGGAAGGCAGAAGCCCCCGCGAGCGTGACTGCTCGAGCGGGGGCTTGCTACTCGACGAGGGCGGTCGTCGTGCGCGATCGACCTACTCGTTCGGCCACGACGCCAGAGCGTCATGGGGGACGATTGTCGGCACTCCGTCGACGGTCTGGATCGTCGTGCCGGGCTCTCCGAGTCCGGCGGCGTGCGCGATCGCCGCGAGGACCAGTCGCGTGTGTTCGAGGTCGAGCCCGGCGACGTCCTCGCGGAGGTCGACAGGGACACCCTGACCGAGCGACGACGCGATCCGCGCGACGCGCTGTTCGCCTCCGCTGAGCGCTCCGATTTCGTAGCCGAGGCGGTCGAAGTCGATTGCGCTCGTGTGCCAGGCGTTGTCGGTCTTCACCCACGGTGCTCCGGCGTACACGAGGCCCGATCGGATCAGCAGTTCGACGGCGGCCGCGAGCGGGTTGGACCCTTCCGCCCAGGCGCGGACCTGACCGTGGAGCGCGGAGGACTCGTCGTCGGTCATGCAGCGTTCTCGATGGACGCAGAGCTGTCGCTCTCGGTCGAATCGGCGGGAATTCCCTCCGCCGACGTTGTGCGTCGCGCGCGGGTGACGCGAGCGCGAGTCTGCTCGGGTCGCGGCACTCCTGCTGCGCGGAGTTCCTTCTCCGACCATCCGGCGGCGAGGGCGTCCGCCCACGCCTTGCTGTGTCGGTTCTGCGCGTCGCTGAGGGCGGCGCGTGCGGTGTCGGTGTCGTTGGCTGCGGAGACGATCGTGCGGACCGCCTCGACGCGCTTCTCGACGCTCTGTTCGAGCAGTCGGCGGGCGGCGTCGGCGGCGTCGTCAGGGTTCCTCGTGTGGTCGCTCATGCGGAAAGGCTAGCCGCCGCCGCCGTCATGCGGAAGGCGCGGACTCAAGCGTCTCGGGTTCGGCTTCGCCAGCCGAGACGCTCGGGTGTCCTTCGGACCCGAGTTACACCCAAGTCGCGCTCGGTGCGAAGATGGTTTGTGGAGCAAGCTATAGGTTTACCCGTGGTAAACCGCTCGCGCCCCTTCCGCTGCGCGGCCGGGTCGGCGCATACTGGTCGTATGGTCCCCGCCTGGGGGCGGGTTCGCTGCGCTGGGCCGGAAGGACGGTGAGGGTCGTGTCGGAGTCGTCACGAGAGGGTCGGTTGTTCGGCCGGCGCCGCCGCGCGAACGTGCCGGGTGTCGCTGCGCGGTCGAAGCGGTACGAGGTGTCGGTCACGCCCGAGGAGGACGCGCACCTGCGCGCCCGTGCCGAGGTGCTGGAAGTGACGGTGCCGCGGCTGCTGTTCGAGTCCGCGATGAACGCCCAGGTGCGCACGGACACGGAGTGGCGGTTGGTGGTTGCTGAGCTGTTCCGGGCGTCGAAGCTGTTGCAGAAGACGTCGGACAACATGAACCAGCTCGCGCGGTTCGCGAACAGCACGGGCCAGTTCCCGGCCGAGGCTGTTGAGGCTGCGGAGGAGTACCGGCGGGTGCGACGCCTGATCGAGGCGACGGCAGACCGGCTCGGTGGACGGTGAGAACGAACATCACGCGCGGCACGCGCATGCGTGGACTGATGGGCTACCTCGTTGGTCCCGGTAAGACGAACGAGCACGAGGAGCAGCACCTGATCGCGGGGGATTCCGCGATCATGGCTGAGTACGGGCATGAGATTCTGGATGGCGCTGCGGCTGCGGCGATCGCTGCGGATCTGGACCGACCGCGGGAGCTGTTCGGCGTCGAGGTGACGCGCAACAAGGTGCGCACCGACGAGAACGGCGAGGCGGTTCGGGACTCGGCCGGTGCGATCGTGAAGGATCGCGTGGCGGCGGATGTGTGGCATTGCTCGCTGTCGCTGGCGGCGGAGGAGGGCCAGCTCACAGACGAGCAGTGGGGCCGAATCTCGACCGACTTCGTGCAGCGGATGGGCTTCGCTGGCGAGGACATCGGCAAGGCCGATTGCCGGTGGGTCGCGGTGCGTCATGGCCTGTCGAAGCACGGCAACGACCACGTGCACATCGCCGTGTCGCTGGTGCGCGAGGACGGCACGAAAGCGTCGGTGCACAAGGACTACGAGCGGTCGCAGACGATCAGCCGTGAGCTGGAGCGCGAGTACGGGTTGCAGGTCTACCAGGCGCCGGAGCGCGAGTTCCCGGAGCGCGGTGTGCGGCCGGGAGCGCGTGAGTCCGCTGCACGTCGCGGGCACGTCGAGCCGGACATGCAGCGCCTCGAGCGCGCGGTGCGCGCGGCCTCGTCCGCGTCGCAGGATGAGAGCGAGTTCGTTCGCCGTCTGCGTCAGGGCGGGGTGCTGGTGCGGCCTCGTTTCGCGACGGGCCGTGATGATGTGATCGCCGGCTATTCGGTCGCGCTGCGGCCGACGAACGGTGAGAAGGCGATCTGGCACGGCGGCGGCCGGCTCGCGCGCGACCTGACGTTGCCGGAGCTACGGAAGGGCTGGCCGGACCAGCCGGAGTCGGCGTCGGATGCGGCGTCCGAATGGCGCGCGACAGCAAAGAATCCCTGGAAGTACACGCCGGTCAACCCTGGCCGGGAGACGGCAGAGCCGGCCCCCGAGCTGTTCGAGGCGTACGCCGCGGACATGGACCGTCTGCACGACTACATCAGGTCCGTGGACCCCTCCGACAAGGCCACGTGGGCGCACGTCGCTCGCGAGACGGCCGGCGCCTACGCGGCGTGGTCCCGTCGAATGGAGCCCACCCCGGGACCGCTCGCTGACGCTGCGCGATCGCTCGCCCGCTCGGCGCACCTTCGGGCGCACGAGACGCGCCCGCGGCCCGCGATGATGCCCTCGACGGCGGCGTACTCCGCACTGATCATGGCCGCGGCGGGGAACAAGAAGAATGCAGCCGCGGAGCTGCTGCTGCTGAACCAGTTCGCGCGCTTGACGCACGCGGTCGCGTCGGCTCACAAGGCAGCCGGTGATGCGCGACGGATGCGCGAGCTGTCACAGACGTTGCGGGGTCAGTTGTCCGCTGTTCGCGATGGCTACCAGGGCGTCGTGAAGGCCGAGAAGGTCGCGGAGAACGAGCGGGCCTGGCAGGCGCTCCCGGAGGAGCTCAAAGACGTTCGCCGGCTGTCCCAGACCAACTTCGGGTCGGGCAGTCCCGTGCCCACGAAGCTCACCAAGGCTGACCGGGAGCGCGAGGAAGCGATGCTCGCGGACCGCGCCCGACAGTCTCGGCAGGGACCTGACCAGGACCGCGGCGACCGTGGCCGATAGACGATTCACCAAGGCAAGGGGAGGAAGTCATGAGTGACGACGACGAGGTAGGCCAGGAGGTCGGTCAGAACGTCCGGATCGCGTTGACGATCGCGATGCAGATGGGCGAGAAGTTCGCCCGGCTGCGCGAGGAGCTGGCCCGCGACGCGCAGGCACGCTCCGCCGCGCAGGCGCGCGAGCTGTCGGCCCGTTTCGACGCCGAGCGCGGCGCTGCACGCGCAACGTTGCAGGTCGTGGACCGGCCCGACTGGTGGGAGAAGGCGAGCATCCAAGACATCTCGAAGGTCGCGGAGACGGCGCAGGCGTGGAAGAACCACGACCCGATCGCGGAGCGCGCGTCGGCCGTCGTTCAGCGCGAAGTGTTCGAGCGCTACGGCGTCGACACCGCCGTGCTGCGCGACGCCGCCGGTCAGGCGAAGTCGGAGCTGGACCGGGCGAGGGAATGGGCCACCAACTCCGCGCCGGAGCACTACCACCGCCACGACGACGACCGTCTCACCATGGACATACGCGGCCGCGCAGAGCCGGACGTGAACGCGGAGCGCGCTCTGATCACCGACTACCGCGCGGCGCTCGCGGGCGACGCCGGCACCCTCGAACTCTCCGCGGCCGAGGAGTGGAAGCGCGACACCGACCCGGCCGGGTTCCAGGACTACCGCGTGCAGACGTCGATCGACTGGAACGACGGAGAGTTCCGCACTGCGGACCCCGCGGCCGTCGCTGCTGCACGAGCCGCGCTGGTCGAGGAGTGGAAGGACACGGTAGCTCCCGAGCGTGCTCGAGCGGGAGCGGAGGTTACGGAGGCACAACTACTGATCGCGGAAGCCGACCGCCTCGACCGCGCGAACGACGCCCGCAACCAGGAGGCCGCTCGAGAAACCCCCGGTGCGTCCGACGTCGACAACGGGCGCGCGGAGATGGCTGCGCAGCTCGAAGCGCGCGCGAGCGACTACGACCGCGACGCGGCCGCCGGTGGCACCGCCAACGCGACTCCTGACGAGCTGCGCGAGCTGGCCTCCGACGCGCGCGCTCAGGCACAGCTCTTCCGCGACGACGCCCCCGCAGAGCGCCAGGAGGCCGCACAGGGCACCGGAGGCCCGTCCACGGAGTCGGCGCCGCCCGCGACGGATCCGCGCGCGTCAGCGTCGCGTGAGGCCGGAGAGATCGCTTACGACAGTGCCGAGCGTCGACAGTCGACCATTCAGGCGATGGAAGCCAAGGGAGTCCCCCCGCACGTCATCGAGGCGCGGATGAGCGCCGACAGCGCGCACGCCACCCCGCCCAGCGCCGCGGTGACGTCGAAGGCTCCGATGAGCACCGTCCCTCAGACGCGGCGCGGTCGTGGCCAGGGGCAGGGCGCCGATCGCGCGGACCTGAGCCGCTAGCCGGAGCGTCGAGAACGAAGAAGGGGAGCACCGGACGGTGCTCCCCTTCTTACGTCCTCAGAGCGCCTCTCAGGCGTTTTCTCTGGATGGGCGCTGCGTGTACAGCGGCGGTTGTAGATCGGACGGGAAAGTGCCTTCTACCGGTGCCGTGTAAGGCAGCGGTTCACCGAGCCGGTTCTCGTCCGTCGAGTCAGCGAACGGCCCGTCCGCAGAGAGTAGGACGCTCATGTGCGGATCGCAGTGGTTGATCCACCACGCACTCATCCCGGCTTTCGGGTCGGCGCGTGCGGCCTCCCAGGCCCGCCACAGCGCCTCGATGCGCTGTTGTGCTTCCTTGGACTCCCACCAGGCTGCTTTCCACCGCAGACCTGCACCGGAGCCCTGCGCCATCACTCGGCGCCGGTAGGTGCCGATGAGCTGCTTGCGCACGAACTCATCCGCCGACCCGAAATGCGTCGTGGGCTCTTCGCTCTCCGGGGCACTCGTCGCCTCGTCGGCCGCTGACGCAGGCGCGGCCTCGTCGTCCACGCCCCCGTAGAAGTCATCGCTCATGAGTCCGTCACCGGCGTGAAGCCGTGTCCCTGCTCCGGGGCCGGCGGCGGCGTCGGTGTCGGCGCTGCGCCAGGTCGGTGGTTCGCGATGGAGGCGTTGATCGCGGCCACGAGCGGCTTGGGGCCGTCGAACCACGGCACCGTGCGCAGGATCGCGGCACGCGAGCCCGAGGACATCAGGATCGCCCGCCCGATCTTGCGCCCCTTCTTGGGCGTGGGGAGGTTCGCGAGCTCCGCGACGTCGAGGATCAGTTCGCGCTTCAACGCGCTGGTGGTCGAGCGCACGCCCTTGTTCATGCTCGCGGAGGTCGTCTCGCGGTCGTAGGTGCCGATCAGCTCCGACACCATCCGCAGGAACCCCGTCTCCGAGATTCCGCCGGCGTAGATCTTCGCGTTCGCGGCCGACCACAGCTTGTCCATGCCCTCCTTCCCGAACACGCTTACGCCCTGTGACCAGGACTGGAACACCGACATGATCGGGATCCCCCGCGAGCCGTAGTGGCTGTAGAGGTCGGGGAGGTCGCGCCAGCGGCAGACGTTCGCCGCCTCGTCGAGGACGCCGAGCATCGGGGTCTGCATCCGGCCGCCGGGCGACACCGCGGCCAGCTCCTCCGCGGCCTCGACCGTTGCGGCGGTGAGGGCGAGGACGAGGGGGCCTGCGCTGCCGGCGCCCTCCTTGGACAGGCTGTAGAGCGTCCCGGTGGAGCGGACGAAGGCGGCCGGATCGAATTCCGGCCGGGTGTCGTTCTCGCTGGTGCGGTTCACCCACTGGCGGGTGCCGGAGTCCTTCAAGCAGGACGCCATGCGCCGGGCAGTGGAGTACACCGATCCGCGCTCCCGGTGCTCCAACCGCGTCGCGCCCTGCAAGCTCTTGGCCATCAGCGGGAAATCGCTCGAGGCCAGGATGTCTCCGGCCGTCTCGTCGCCGGGTTTCGTCGTCCACTCGTAGACGTCCGTGATCGGTCGGCCATCGAGGGCCGCGGCGAGCAAGAAGCCTGCCAGCAGCTCGCGACCGGACGGCTCGAAGTGCGCATCCGAGCGGGCGCCGACCTCGCTGGATCCGGACGCGAAGTGCTGCGCGAGCTTCGCGGCCTTGGTGTCGTCGGTGACGTAGGAGAGCGGGTTCCACCACCACGACGGCGGCTCAACCGCGACGCGCTGCGGGTCGAACACCCACACCTGCCCCCGTGCTGCGCGGAGGTCGCGGGTCGCGTCGAGCACGTCGCGCTTGTTCGAGGTCGTGACCACGGACCCGGGAGCGCCCGTGATCGCGGGGATGACGAACGAGGTCGACTTGCCCACGCGGGGGCCGGCGAGCAGCAGCACCATGTCCTCGAACGAGGCGTAGAGAGGTCGACCGTCGCTGAGCAGGTCACCCAGAGGGACACCGAACGAGTCGGTCACGCCCAGTCGGGCCGACTTCTCCTTCGCCTCCTTCCCGCGCATGTGGCTCATCTCCGCGGAGGTCGCGGTGTGGCGGGCGGTCCAGTCGATCGGGGTCCGGTTCTTCTTCCCGCCGTTCTTCGCGATCAGGAACAGGGTGCCGAAGAACACGACCACGGCGCCGATCCCGGCGACGATGAGCGTCGCGGTGCCTGGCCAGACGAGTCGGCCGCAGAACACGTCGACCACGACGGAGAAAAAGTTCGACGGGTCGGTGTCCATGTCGGGATTCACGCCGTCGACCTGGGACCCGACGCGGACCGCGATGTAGATGGTCAGAGCGATGATCAGGACACCGCCGGCCGCGAACGCGACTCCGAAGCCGTTACTGGCCTTCCCGGGCTCTTTCCGGCGGTTGTTCGTGAGGCTCATGGTGCGGCTCCTTCGGTCGGTGCGGGGCTGGTGAGAGTGGTCTGAGCGGGGATCGCGTGCTGCACCTGTGCGGTGAACGCGAGGGTGGCGGCCGTGGCCACGAGGACCGCGACCGCCAGCAGCCCGGCGACCGCGCCGATCTGGCCGAGCGGACCCCGCAGCAGCGCGCCCCCGGTGCGGGCGGCGATCACGACGTCGCCCGCTCGAGCAGCGGAACGGATACCGGCAGGAACCGGCGCGGCTCGCACCGCTCGTAGATCGGCCCGTCGTAGGGGGCCGTCGTGTCGTCGCTGGTCGCCTGCCGGCTGGTGCCCCAGGTGAGGAGGGCCTGGCCGTTGTCGGCGTACTCGACCGGCAGGTCCGTCATGTGGTCGGTGTGCGGGAGCGTCGTCGTCATCGAGCAGCCCCAGAGGTAGCCGTCGTAGACGACCGTCGACGCGCAGCTCATGCGATCACCCGGTCCCACTGTCCCAGGCGACGAAGCCCGCCATGAGGGCGACCCCGGTCCAACAGCCCGTGAGTAGAAACCGATCGCGCTCCGCCGCCCCCCCGGCGGCGGGCGGCGATCACGCTGACGATCGCGGCGCCGGCCGCGCCGAGCGCGACGCAGCTCGCACCGAGGGCGACGAGGACGCTCACGGCAGAATCTCCACCATGACCGGATCGGTCGCCAGGGGCTCGTTCGCGCGGCCTGCGCGGCTCGTGGTGTGCCAGAGCTTGTTGGTGTCGTTGACGTCCTTCTCCGCCGCGGTCAGGTGGACGCGGACGGGGATGCCGGGACGGCCGCCCACCTTGATCAGGAACAGGCCACGGCCGGGCGGGTCCGCTTCCTTCCCGGAGACGCCATCCCAGGCGGGCGGGTCCTGCCAGCTCGTGAGCATCTCCTGCTCCTTCGCGGACAGCGGCACCGCCGACGTGAGCAGAGGCATCTCCGCACCGGGAAGGCCGCCGCAGATGACCATGCCGGAGCGCTCCACGAATCCGCGGGCCTTCATCCGGTCCTCTTCGCTGGAGAGCGCGAGGAGGTCGGACATGGTGTGGCTGATCATCGCGAGGCCGACACCGCGGGCACGGTTGAGGCGGGTGAGCGCGTCGACGCGATCGACCATGCCCTTTCCCGCGCGCAGCGCCCGCCACAGCTCGTCCAGGATCACGAAGTAGTGCCGGCGGGGCTCGATCCCCGCATCGGCCAGCGCCGCGGCGACGTTGACCGTCCCGAACCCGGCGGACCAGCACGCGAGGAGGATCGCCGCCTGGAGGTCACCTTCGGAGTCATCGATCGAGGACACGTCGTAGACCACGGGCCGGTCCCGCCGCATCGGGGTGGTGGTCTGGCGGGAGAAGATCTCGCCCAGCCGGCCACCGGAGGTGAGGCCGATGAGCGACGCTTCGAGGTTCTCGGTGATTTCCTTGTACCGCTTGAGGTCGTTGCGGTCGAGCGCGACCTGTCGAATCTCGTCCGGCGCGGCCTGGATCACGGCGAGCAGGTCCGCGAGGACGGGGATGCCCTCGTGGTGCTCGTCCAGGTACTTGAGCGCCCGGTCGATGATCGTCTCCTCCCGGTCCGTGGGCGGCTGAGAGCGGAGGATCGTCAGGAGCGCTGCGATCATCGTGTGCCGGCGGCCGTGAGCGTCCGCGAGCACCTGAGCAGCGAGGCGCTGCGCCTTCACCGCACGCAGGCGCAGCTCCTTGGAGTCGCCGCCGCGCGCGTCGAGCTCCGCGGCTTGCTCGAGCGCCTGGTCGGCGTCGTCGCGCAGGCGCTTCGCCGCGCTGGTCGCCTCGCCGGGGTCGAGGATGTTCAGGTAGCCGCGGTCACGGCCGAGGGTGATGACCTGTCCCTCCATCGCGCGGATCAGATCCACGTAGTCAGGCTTCAAATCCCCGAGGACCAGCGGAATCGTGCCGTACCCGGCGAGCCCGGTCGCCATGCGGCGGGTCAGCGAGGACTTTCCCAGACCCGGCTTGCCGAGGACGAACATCGACGGGTTGGAGATGAGCTGCGCCCGCTGGAACCAGCTGATCGGGTCGCACAACACGGAGGCCCCGGTGGTGAGGTTCTTCCCCAGCGGCACGCCGATCATGGGCGTGCCCGTTCCGACCGAGAACGGGTACAGCCCGCACACCTGAACGGTCGTTGCGCGGAACTCATCGGCGGGCTGAATCGAGACGGCCTGTCCGCCGCCGCGGCCGAGCCATCCCGTCGACGTCGGCCGCATCGGGCGCTTCGGCGCCGACTCCTTCTCAATGTTCTGTCTGCCGCCCTGGTGCGGGATCGCCCGCTTCTTCCGCGACCGCTTCGAGGGCTTCTCGCGGGCGAGAGGAGAGCTGGCGGCGCGAGCTGCGGCGGCCTCCTCCTCAGCCTTCCGCACGCGGCGTGAACGGGCGCGAGCGTCCGTCGACGTCGCCGCGGCCTGCGCCGTCGTCGGGGCTCCGACCGCGCCCGTGGGCGTGGCGGAGTCGAGCGCGTCGACGTCGCCGGCCTCTTCGCTCTGGTCGACGTCGACGGCACCGGTCGGCAGCTCGTCCCCGTCGACGTCGGCGGGGACGTCGACGGGCTCGGTGTCGCGGTGGCGGGAGAAGAACTTGGTGGTGCTGCTCACTGGGGGCCTCCAAGAAGGGTCGGAACGGCGACAAAGACGGGTGAGGGCTGAGGGTTAACCCGGGACGGCACCGGACGTGTGTCCAGTGCCGTCCTGGTGGTGGCGGGGTGCGTCACAGGATTTCCCGCATCTCGTTGGGAATGCGCAGGTGCCGAGGCAGGACCAGCCCCAGCGGGAGCGCGGCGGCGAAGGCGGAGTCCTGCGAGCCGAACGCCGGCCGCATCCGCAGGCGGGCGGCCGAGGTGAGGGAGTCGATCGCGGCGCGCGCTTCGGGCTCCTGACCACGCTGCAGCGTGGTCGCGGTGACGATCAGGCCGAAGTTCATCAGCCCGGCGCCGGAGGCTTCCTCCGCGGCCGTGGCCTGCGCCGAGCGGGTCGAGAGCGTCGAGCGGGCCGTGGGCTTGGTGGACGCGGAGGAGTTGAACTGGGCGGCGTTCAGGTCCGCCTCCACGAGCGCTGCGGCGCGGGCGGGATCGATGGGCCGGTAGAGCAGGGTGACGCGCTTACGGGCGATGTCACGGTGCGGCGCGAGCAGGCGAGCGAGGATGTTCGACTGGACGACGCCGCGCGGGGGCGCGGTCATGGTCCACGACGTCGACACCGCTCCGTCGTGACGGTAGGAGTCCCAGTGCGCTTCGGCACCCGCAGGGCCGACGTCGGTCCAGGACAGGTCCGCCGTCTCGCCCTCTGCGCGCGCCTGATCGATCAGGAGCGCCGCGGCGGGGTCGTACGCGGTGCGGATGACTTCGCACAACTCCTGCGCGCTCAGGGGCCGCGCCGCGCCCGCCCCCGTCGCCGCGAGAGAAGACGTCAGGCCGGGGATGCGGGCGGAGAGGTCCGCGGCGACCTCCTTGGCATTGCGGCGCTTCCCGTTGATCCGCGCGGTCGCCGTGAACGTGAGCGCGATGTAGGCGTGGATCGTGGCCGACCCGACCGGGTAGGTCTCAACGACCTCCTGGAGCATCGCTCGCGCGAACAGCGGCGCGTCCGGGTCCATCGACCCCTCGACCTCACCGCGCAAGCGCGTGCCCGTGTCGGGCGCCGTCTCGACGGTGACCGACGCGGCTTCGATGCCGGGCTCGTCTCCGAGGTTGGCGAGCCAGATGCCGTATTCCGCGACCTGGTTGTTGATCTGCTCCTGATCCACCAGCGCGGCGCCGTCCGGCTCCGTCGCCAGCACGACGGTGAAGTGCTTCGTCATCGGGGTGCTGATCAGAGCGAACCGGCGACCGTGGGAGTCCTCGTGCTCGGTGAGCTGCGAGGGCGCGGCCAGGCCTGGGAGCTGGAAGGTGCCCCACTTCGCGCGGCCGATCGGGCCGGAGCGGTAGATGTTTGCTCCCTTGCTCTTGGTACGCCACCAGTTCACGCGGACCACCATCCTTCCGAGGGCGCTCTGCCCGTGCTTGTCCTTGACCGAGACGGTCAGGAGGATGCCGCCGAAGATGGCGGCGACGATGAGTGCGGGACCTAGGCCGGAGAACATGGACGCGATGATCGAGGCGACGATGCCCACGAACATCACGAGGGTGGCGAGCTGTCCCAGCCCGCCGAGGCCGGCGGTCTGAGGCTTTCGCCAGTTGCCGTAGGTGCGGGCCTTGATCGGATCGGTTGCTGTGCTGGTCATGGGTTAGCTCCCGCTCTCGTTGCTGCCGGTCGCCTCGTCGGTGCCGGCCTTCACGGCCTGCGCGGCGTGCTTCGCGCCCTCCGCGGCCTTCGTTGCGACGGCGATACCGGCGCCGATCGATCCGGCCGCGGCCGCGGCGCCGCTCGCGGCTGCCCCGGCCCCGGCGCCGCTCGACGCAGCGGCTCCCGCGCCGCTGGTCGCCGCGCTTCCGGCACCAGCACCTGCGCCGCTGCCGGCCGTCGACGCCGACCCAGACGGGTCAGCGGCCGGCGACGACGTCGGCGAGCCCGGCGTCGACGTGCTGCCGGACGGTCCGTCCGTGGACGAACTGTTGCCGCCTCCACCGCCGCCGTTCCCGCCGCCGCCGCCTCCGTTGCTGCTCGCGCGGATCGCACCCGTCGCGACGTCACCAGCGGCCGAGACTGCCGCAGCGCCCAGGAGCAGACCTGCCGCGCCTCCGCCGCCGACCGAGGAGACGGCCGGGACGAGGAAGCGCATCAGCGCAGGCAGAGCCACGAGAGCGATGAGCATCAGGGCCAGGCCGGTGACGATCTGGAAGAGCCCGGTGCCGTCCGACTTGAACAGGTCGGTGCCGGTCATCCGGAAGGCGATCGCGTAGACGATCGCCGCGGCGGGCTTGTAGAGGATGAAGGCGATAGTCCAGGCCATCGCCTTCTTGAACCACTGCCGACCCATCTCGGTGTTCGTGAACGACGCGGCGAGCGGGAAGATGCCGGCGAGGACGACGAGCATCGCGCCGCGGAACACCATCAGCGCGATCTGCACGTAGGTCATGAACACGGCGAGCATGCCCAGCAGGAAGAGACCGATCAGGCCGATGCCGGAGGTCGCAGTGAGGCTGATCATCGCGAAGACGTTGGTGCCGAAGCAGTTGCTCTCGCCCTGCTGGGACACGTCGCAGTCGGTCGAGTTGTTGAGGATCCAGATCGAGAACGCATCGCCCGCCTGGGTCGCCAGGCGGATGACGACCAGCCCTGCGCCGGCCACGGCGATCAGAGTCAGCACGGAGCCGGCGAGCTCGCGCAGCGGCATCGCGCGTTGCGTCCACACCATCCGGGCGGCGGCGACGAGGATCGCGAGGATCGCGAGTCCGCCGGTGTACCACTGCAACTGCCCCTGCACCCAGCCGACGACGCTCGAGGACTCGTTCAGGTGCATCGCCAGCGGCAGGAACCCGGTCACGAGCGCCGACGCGGAGGAGAGGAGCAGTACGGCCAAGAGGATGACGCCGATGCGGCCCATGTGAGCTTCACCGTCGCCGTGCCGGCGACGGCTCGCCATCATCACGCCAGCAACGATCAGGGACATGACTGCCAGGCCCGCAGAGACCCACGTCACGTAGCCGAGAATCGTCTCGAACGCCTCCGGCAGCGGCGGAGTGCCGCCACCGTTGACGCCGCCGCCCTGGTCCACGACCGTGACCGGGGAGGGGACGTTCATCCAGACGGTACCGAGAGAGGCGATGGCCTTGCCGTAGCCCTCCAAGATGTTGTTGACGAACTGCTGCAAGGCATCGTTCGACGCCTTCGAGACGACGTTGCCGACAGCGACGCCGGTCCAGCAGGGAACGTCGATGGGGAGGCATGCCTCTCCACCGCCGGTTGTGGCGGTTGCGATCACTGGACACCCGCCCAGACGATGTAGCCGCCGAGGTTCTGCAGCGTGGTGGGGCGGAAGGGCGGCTGTCCTTCGTCGGTGACGACGAGCTTCCAGTCGCCGTCGATCCACTTCACCGCGGACGGGAAGCTGATCAGCGAGCCCGTGTTCAGCTCGAATGCGGTGTCGATCGTTGCGTTCTCTCCGTCGTAGGACAGCACCTTGAATCCCGCGATCTGCACGCTGGTGCCGGTGTTGCTCTGCTGCGTGTCGGCGGCGATAGCGGCATCGCGGCCGGGTCCCGGTGCCGTGAGCTGCTCCACTGCGAGCGGCGCGAGTCGAGCATCCGAGCCCATCGCCCACAGGTTCGAGACAGCGAAGAGAGCGCCTTCGACGGTGTGCGCGTAGCAGGTGCGTACCCCGTCACTGTCGGTCTCCCCGGGGCCGGCCTCAGCGGAGCTGGGAGCGGCCATGGTGCCGACGATGGTCCACTCCGTCGTCGGCGGTGCGGTGAGGGTGCCGCTCTCCTCGTAGCCGGAGAGTCCGCACACGCTTTCGGCGTCGGCCGAGACGGTGGAGGTCGGGGTGGGGGTCCCGGGGGCGGCGGTCGTGGTGCCGCCTCCCCCGGTCCCGAGGGACGTCACGCCGAGCACGATGGCCGAGAGGGCGAGTGCGCCGACGATGACGGCTCCGACGATGAAGCCCTTCTTGGTGAACGGGTTACGCGGTTCGGAGTCGTTCATGACGTCCCTTGCCTTTCTGTTGGTGGTGTCGGTTTCCCGGGGACGCTACGCGCCCATCAGGAACCCGACGATCGTGAACGCGGCGGAGATGACGATCACACCCACGAGGAGCCGGCCGAGCCAGCCGCCGATTTCGCCGCCCTCGCCGCGGCGGGCGGAGACGGTCATGGTGACGCCGAGGATGATGAGGCCGACGACGGCGACGCCGAGGCCGACCCACTTGGCCCAGCCCATGACTGTGGTGAAGGCCTCGAATCCGGGGGGCATGCCGCCGGGGCCCGGGTCCGGCACGACCGCGCCGAGCGCGCCCGCGGTGGTGAGGATGTCGGTCGTTGCTGCGAGCAGTGCAGACATGGTGTGCTCCGTTTTCTGTGTTGGGTGGTGCGGGGTGATCGGCGCCGCGGTCGCGACGTCGAAAGGGTCCGGTTATCCGGTGGTGAGGGGGCCGTCGGCGTAGGCGACGTCGAAGTGCAGGTGGTTCGGGGTGTCACCGAACTGGGTGATGTGCTGATAGGTGCTCGACCGGCACTGGATCTGGCCCGCACGCGAGCCCTGCGGCACCTGCGGGTCCAGGACGTCAAGGAGCTGGAGGGCGTTGGGGTCGCAGCCGGTCGTGGCGGTGCCGGCGAAGCTGTAGAAGTCCACGGCGTTGCCGCCGCCGTTCATCCAGTGCGAGGAACCCGTGCCGGCGCCCAGGAGCGAGCCCGTGCACTGGCGGTTGAGGTCGGAGACGCCGATCTTCCCGAACGTGTTCAGGGCGATCGTGATGATCTGGAGAATGCGGACGTCGATCGCGCAGTTCTCCTTCGGGGTGCCCGCGGCCATGTCGCGGATCTGCTGCGCGTACCGGTCCTCGAGAAGGGTCAGGTTGCCTGCGTCCATCGCCGCGACGAGGTTCGCTGCGAGAGCCTGCGCATCGCCGGACACGGCGACGCATCCACCGACCGGCGCCGGGGAGGCGGGCGCAGTGCCGATCGGCGTCGACGGGGCACTCACCGGCGCCGCCGACGTCGTGGGTGCGGTCGTGCTGCTGCCGAGGCTGTTGAGGTAGGTCATGATCGCTACGGCGTCGGCGCGGTACTTCGTGTAGTGGTTCGGGTCGGCGTTGCGCTGGACCTTGTTGATCGCGATGGAGGGCTCCATCGACTGCCAGCCCTCGACGGCTACGAGGCGGTCGTAGAAGAAGCCGGCCGAGGTCGTCGGGTCCATGCGCTGCTCGACGGTGCCCCAGCTCGACTGCTGCTGGAACAGGCCGATCGAGTCAGCGACCGACCCGTCCGGGTTGATAGCACCGTCCCCGTAGTTGATGTTCACCAAGGAGGACTCCCCGATCGCCGTCTGCACGCCGAGGGTCTGCCCATCGGCGCCGAGGCCCTTCGCGGCTCCCGCGTTGACGATGAGTGCCGCGTTCACGAGCTGGTCGTGCCCGTAGGCGCCGACCTTCGCGTCCGCGGGGATCGCGGACACGTTCACCGGCCCGCCGCCAGGCAGGCACGCCGCGGCCGCGTCCTCAGCGGCGCCGAAGAACAGCAGCCACAGCAGCAGTGCGATCGCGAGAAGCGGTGCCAGGACCGCCGCGAGAACCCCCATTCCCCCCTTCGCCACCGGGCTACTCCGACGCCAGGGGGGTGATCTGCTCGACAGCCCATGGACCGGTCTCGACGGTGCGGTGGACGTACACGGAGTACTCCCCCGCATCCGTGGGAACCAGGATGCGCATCGTGAAGGCGCCGTCCCCGTCCCGGACCGATGCTGCGCCGGTGAGGGTCGTGCAGGGCACGTTGGCCGGGTCGACGGTCTCGTAGGCCACCGCGGCCTGCTGGCTGAGGAACGGGTACAGCTCAGCGATCCAGGTGTCGTAGTCCAGGGCGGGGCGGCAGAAGGCGGTAGTCGCTGCCACCGCGATCGCCACAGTGTCGCCCTCGACAGTCGGCTCCGGCTGCGGCTCCACGTCGGAGAGTTCGGCGGCGGCCGGCGGTGTGCTCTCGGCCGGCGCCGTCTCGGGTGAGGTCGGTGCCTCAGCGGAGCGCGTCTCGGGAGCTGCCGACTCGGTGGAGGGTGACGCGGCATCGGTGCTCGAGCTGGTGCAGCCGGTGGTGATGAGCGCGAACGCGACGACCAGCGCTGCCTTACTCGGCGTCCTCATGTGTGTCCCCTACGGCTCGTGCCGCAACCGGTCGTCCCGGTTGCGCGCTACGACCACTATAAGGTTTTTTTGGTTTCCTGTAACGTAAACTTAGGTAGCTTTATGAGTTTGCTTGGTTCAAGCCGACCGGGCTCCCGTGCGTGAAGGGGAAACGGCCAGTGCGCCACAATGGAACTCATGTCGTCTCCGATCCCTCCGCCGTCCAGGGAGGTGATGCACATGCGTGCCACGACCAGTGAAATCGGCAATCGCGTGCTGCACTTCCTGTCGCAGGAGACGGCGCGCCTTCACGGGGCCACGGTGTCGGAGATTCTTGAGGCGGTTCCCGAGGCCCGTAACAAGGTGACCCTCTTCGGTCACCTCAACCTCCTGGAGGAGGCTGGCGCGATCGTTGGAAGGCCAGCGCCGGGTGTTCGACACCGCAAGACCGTGACGTACAAGGTCGACTGGGACGCGATCGACCGCCTGCACGAGGTCAGTCGGGCATATCAGAAGGGCCAGATCGACCTCGCGGAGCCGCCGCGGGCTATCTGACGCACGCGGCGTTCCCTGTTCCTGCTGGGATGCGCTCAAGAAGCGCCACGCATCTGTGGGCCAGAAGTTTGCTTTCGTCCGCGACCGCCCGTAGCCCTGTCGCGAACTGGAGCTCGAAGGCATCCCCCGCGAGCCATCCTTCGACGCCGAACTGATCCCCGTCAGGAGAGGTCACCGCGACGTCCTCGAACCGTTCCGCGGCGCGAAGCCCGTAGCCGGCGGCGATGACGTCTCGGCCGAACCAGTACGTCTCCAAGGCCACCGCCCGCAGGATCGCGTCATCGGCGGCTTGCTCGATTTCCACTACCGGGTAGTGCCGCACCAGCCCTGTTCGCGCGTCCAGCTCCTCATCGGCCATGGACGGCTCGCGAGTCGCCACGCACCGCTGGCACGCGCAGTCGACGGGGTGGCTGTTGCCCAGGTGGAAGAAGTGGACAACGGCCGACCACCGTCGATCAGCGGTGCGGCCATCGTCAGTGAGTGCACGGTCCGCTCGCGATACGCCAGGAAGGGCTTCCATGGCGTTAACACTATGTCAGTGCTAGCGGTTTCGTTACTGGTGCTCGGAAATCCACCGAGCGATGGTCGAGTCGAAGACCTCCGGGTCGACGTTGTACTCCGTGTTGTGGGCGGTCGCTGCGGTCTCGACCACTTCCACGGCCGGCGCATTCAGCTTCGCGAACCGCTGGGAGACATCCATCGGCAAGGTCGTGTCGCCGGCCGAGTGGAACAGGAGGATCGGGCAGCCCAGCGCGGCGGCTCGCGGCTCGCGCACCCAGTCCAGCGCGTCGAAGTCCACCGGCTCCGGAAGACCGACGAGACGGCTCGCGAGCTTGCTGCGCAGGCCCACGAGGCCGAGGATCGCGACCTGACGAGGCAATCCCATCTCGACGGCGCCTTGCTCGATCGCCGTCTTCCAGTTCAGCGCCGGCCCGACGAGCACGAGGCCGGAGAGCAGATCCCGGCGGCTCGTGCGCTCCGCTGCGAGCAGCGCCACACCGCCACCGAGGGACCAGCCGATGAGGACGATCTTCCGCGCGCCGTGGGCGGCTGCGTAGTCGATCGCCGCGGCGACGTCGGCCCACTCGCGCTGACCGAGCATGGACGCGCTGTGAGGCACCGCGGGGCCGTCGCCGTCGCCGCGGAAGGAGACGACGAGGGACGTGTAGCCGAGCGCGGTCATCGCCGGCACGCTGCGCAGCGCGTGGATCCGCTTGGTGCGGATGCCGTGCACGTGGATCGCCCACGTGCCCTCCGGGTTCTCGTCCGGCCCGAACTGCCAGGCGGGGCAGTCACCTAGAGGCCCGGGGACCAGGACCTCCACGAAGTCAGGGTCGACCGCCTCCGGTCCGGCGAAGACGTCGCCCTCGCAGATGACGGCCTTCTCTCCGGCGAAGCTTGCGCCCCAGGTCGATTCGATGCGCCGGGTGGTCGCACCGGTCACCGGGTCGGTGTGGATCGGGCGGCTGAGTGTCGCGTGACCCGTGCGGTCGGTGCGGAAGATTCCGAGGATGCCGGGGGCGATGGTCTTGCCGTCAACGGCCAGCGTCATCGTCTTCCCGTCCTGGCGCAGGATCGGGATCTGAGGCGGATCGACGGGAAGCACGACCTGGCGAGCGGCGAAGATCGAGCCGATAGCGCCGGCCACGGCGACGCCTCCTGCTGCTGCTGCTCCAACGATCAACTTGTTCATTCGTTCCATCCCATACCTGCTGCTAGCAATTCACCGTCGATCAGTCGCTCTGCGCGACGAACGACACCGTTCTCGTTGTTGCTCAATTTCATTGCGCCGACCATCACCGCGTCGGTGACGCGCACCTGTAGCGTCATCAGTCGCACGAGCTTCTTCTCGCTCGCGGTTCCTTCTCTCACATATGAGACGGGCGGGGCGGCGATTTCTCGCTCTGCCAGCATCGTGACGAGCTTTCGGGAGCTCAGGTCGACGGCGACGTCCCTAATCGTACGCCGAGCGGGGAAGCTGCACAGGCCGGCGGTGAAGAGCAGGATCCCACCGAAGAATCCCGGGGTGAAGGCGAGATAGAGGACATTCGTCGTCGCGGCAGAGTCGGGCACGTATCGCGCTACCAGCATTCCGGCCAGTTCGCCCGCGGCTCCGGCGATGATGAGCGCGCCGCCGACAGTGAACGGCCAGTACGCGCGACGGGGGAACCTCGCGACTTTCACGATCAGTCGCACGAACAGCACCATCAGCCCGAGGAAGTAGATCCCGCTGCACAGAATCATCGGGAGCTGATCGACTTCTTCATGCGAGAACTTGGGCGAGGTGGCCGGGCGGTCGATCGCGATGAACGCGGCCACGTACGCCGCGATCCACGCCACGAGCAGGACGACCGACCAGAGGCGCACTCGGCCGACGTCGATCACGGCCTCCACGAGAAGCCACATCGCCGTGCAGGCGGCGACGAGCATCACGCAGTAGTAGACGTTCGTTCCTCCGAACAGGCTGTCTGCCTCATCGAGCGTCAGCCACGGGAAGCCGCCCAGTGCGAGCAGCCCCACCGACCCGAAGCCTGCTGCCACCCATGGGCGCGTCGGCGGACGTCGGCGGGCGAGGATGGCGATGAACCAGCCCAAGAAGTAGGCGGTGACGGCGAGGAAGGAGGCGGTGAAGAAGAAGCTCTCGATCGGACTCACTTAGCCGAACTTCCTCTCACCCGACCGGTATCGCGGGTACATGACGAGCGACACCATGAGACGCGCGAATTCTTCAGCTTCGCCTTCGCGGATCCGATGCGTCCGAGAGGAATCGTCGCCATCGAAAACAAACTGCTTAGCGTGACGTACCGCGTTCGTTGCGCTCGTCAGCCCCATGCTGTCGAGGCTAAGACCGTGAGGGAGCTCGACTTCACTCGGAGGATGCCCCAACAGGATGTGAGCCAGTTCGTGGAACACATTGAACAGCCGATAGTAGGCTTTCTTGTCGCTGCGGATGAGGATCATGTACTTGGTAGGAAGCAGCGCGGCGATTGTCTCGGTAAGAGTCAGGGCGAGATAGTTCTCCCACGACTCGTCTCCGCCCTGATACACCTCAATATCAGCACCAAGCACTTCTTGAGCGCGACGGATGATGGCTTCTTCGGTCGACAGTTCACCGGGGTAATTCTCAGTGAAAATTTCCTTGAAGGCGCGTTCGGCGGTCTGGCGAATCTGCTCAGTTACGAGCCACGGATCGTCCACAGTTCCCCCTCCCAGATACAGCCACTATTCGCGTAGCTCGCGGATCGACGCGGCGATGCCGCGGATGGCAGCAGGGGAAAGGTTTCCCCCGAGGGACCGGGCCGCCAGCGGCTCGACACCCTTGGATGCGAGCGCTCGGCGCAGCTCGAGGTCAGCTTCGATCATTGCGGTGTCCTCCGAGGTCGTCAGCTCCGTCAAGAACGCCTCAGGGACCTGGAAGTGAGTGGTGAGGCGAGTGAGCTCGCTCCGAGTCACGCCGAACCGCGCGGTGGCGCCGAGCATCTCGGACAGCCGTGCCGCCGGGATCCCCGCGACGTCATCACTCGCACTCGTGCCGGCCGGGAGGAGGACGCTCAGTCGTCGGGCGAACTCGACACCGTTCGTGAGCACGACCACCTCGTCAACGTCCGCGGTGGGCTCGCCGAACTCCTCCGCCATCGTGAAGATGGTGGCGACCTTGACTCCCAAAACCTGCGCGAAGCGCTCCAGATCGTTCGTGTCGAACATCGCGTCGCCGCGCATCCGCGCGTAGAAGTAGGTCAGCGTCATTCCCGTGCGCGTCGCGAAGTCGACGTTCGAAAGACCGGCTCTGGCCATCAAGGTCTTGATCGCTGCGTGAACGCGCATCGAATACTCGGACGCGCCGTTACCTGTTCTCGCAGCCATGCTGACCACGGTAGCCGCTCGTAGAGAGCACTGTTAGTTTCAGCAGGCCCCGACCAGTTCCGGGCACGAGAACCGGGGGTGTGGGTGAATCAGTCGCTGTCCCCCGTGGTCAACCTCGTTCGTCAGCGAGGAGGGTCCGCGCAGCTCGTCGTCCTCAGGGGCGGTGACGTCCTTCTCGACCACTCCCAGGGGTACGCACCCGATGGACTCTTCTGGTCCTGGTCAGTCAGCAAGCCCTACCTGAGCATCCTCGTGCACCAGTTGGCCGCAGACGGGCTCCTCGACATCGACGCCGCAGTCTCTTACTACTGGCCGGAGTTCGCTCGTCACGGGAAAGGATCGATCACTCTCCGCCAGGTCCTCCACCATCGTGCGGGGTTCTCGACCTCGCGCGGACTGATCGGGGACGCCCTGGCGATGACCGACTGGCGCAGCTCGATCCGTAACCTCGAGAGCGCTCGCCTCAGGACGGTGCCGGGCACCGTTCCCTCCTACCAGGTGTTCACCTACGGCTTCATCCTGGGCGAGGTGATTCAACGAGTGACCAGGCGTCCTCTCCGCGACGTCATGAACGACGTGCTGCTCACTCCGCTCGGCGCCACCAACACCATGCTGGGCGTCGCTGAACACGACCTCTCCCGATGCGTCTCCATCCGCAGCTCCGTACCTCTCGCCATGGGGGCCTTGAACAGCCGTGCCGTCCGCATGGCCGTGATCCCGAGCGCCGGAATCTCAACGACCGCTCGCGACGTCGCCAGGTTCTACGAAATGCTGCTCAACGATGGCCGGGGCCGCGATGACACGCAGGTTGTCTCACCGGAGATCCTGTCCCAGGCGACGATCGCCAGCTCCACCGAGGCCGACGTCGACGGCTTCGCCCACACGCCGATCCTCTGGGCGCATGGATTCCAGCTCGGCGGTCGCACCCCCAACCTCTACCCGCCGCTCGGATCGATAGCCGGCCCGCGAACGTTCGGACACAACGGGTCCAACGTCTGCGTCGCCTGGGCCGACCCGGACACGCAGCTCGTCGTGGCCTACCTAACCAACACGGTCGCTTCGGATGGCGCCCGCCACATGACGGCCGTCTCCAACGCAATCGCCAGCATCGCTCGCCCCGCGGCCGGCTGACAGGTGTTAACGGCTACGGTGAAGTATCGATTACGTTAGTCAGAGGTCGAGAGTGCCGCAGACCAGCGGGCAGCCTCACCCACGTTGGATGCAGGCAGAGGGGACAGCGACCACGACCATGACACTCGACACGCCGCACCACTCCCCGAATACTGCTAGCACTCACACCATGATGAGCCGCATGGGAAGAAGACGACGGAACGATGGAGCGGCGGCGGTGCAACTCAACGCCCGCGTGCTGCCCACCAACCGTGATGCCGTCTCCGAGGCTGCCGCCGCCAGCGGCGTGACCGTCTCGCTCTACGTCGACATGCTCTACAGCGAGCTGCTCGCGAAGTACGGCGCGCTCCCGCGGGTCACCGCGTCCCGATCGGAGCCGCCGATCACCACCACTTAACGCATTAGGCCCGCCGCTCACGCGACGGGCCTAGAAGCTCTCGCTTCACACCAAAGGCTTACCAGGGCGACAGGTGTGAAGCAGTTGATCAGGACCGGTTTCTCAGGCCGGGCCTCATCCATCCCCCCCGAGGGAGGAGAAGTGACCTCATCGTAAGCCACATTGCTGTGTCTGCGCACGCCCAAAATGCCGAAGTTGACTCCTTCTCGGCGCCCTGGGCACTGACGCGCCGACTGAGCCCCCGTGCCGCGGTGCGCACGATGCGCCCGGATGCCTACGGGCGCCTGGACGAGAACGCCTATCCGGCCGCGTTCCCCGTCTCCCCCGTCGCGCCGGCCGCCCCGTGGGCGATCTACCTCACCGACGACGCCGGAGCGTTCCGGCTGCTGTGCTTCGACTTCGACGGCAAGGACTCCCGCGGCGTCGACGCCGACCTCATGGAGCAGGCCGCGGACGACTGCGACGCGCTTTCCGCCGTCCTCGACGCGCACCAGGTCGCTCACGTCGTCTGCCAGTCCTCCGGCACCGGAGGTCGCCACCTGTGGGTCGCTCTCGCGGAAGCCGCCCCAGCCGAGCAGGTGGCCCGATTGGCGATCGCCGCTCGAGCAAACTTCCGCACCCTCGACCACGGGATGCTCCGCAACCCGCGCACCGGCGCCGCCCGGCCGCCGCTCTCCCCGCACCGCGACGGCAGCTTCTCGAGGGTCCTCCGCGGCCGCGCAGAGGAGCTGCTGGACACGAACGTCACCGCGGCCGCCATCGATGCCGTCACGGTCGCGCTGGAAGCGTCCCGTCCGCCGCAGCGCGTCGACGCCACTCCCCCAGTACCCACCGCCACCGCACACCACACGCACCGGACGCTGAGCGCTGCCGGCGCCGCCCACATGGCCACGGCCGGCGGCGGCGCGAATCCATCGTGGACCGCGTTCATGTGCCTGCTCTCCGCTGCTCACGCCGGCTGGTCCCTGACCGACGTCGAGCACGCCGCCCGAAGCGCGCCCGGGATGGAGCACTACCGGACCAAGAACACCGGCCGCGGCCACCGCCGGCCCCGCGCCCGCGACGAGGCCGCGGAGCGACTGGCGCGGCAGTGGGAGAAGGCCCGCCAGTACGCGGCGCTGCACGCCGTTCTCCCGCCCGAGCGCGAAATGAGCGACCTGGCGGAGCTGGGCAGCATCGTCGGCGCCGTCAGCGGCCTCCTCGACCGGTTCCGGGTGAGCCCGGGCCGGTGGGGCAGGACCGAGCGAGCGACGTCGGAGAAGACGATCCTCACCGCCCTGGCCTACCTCACCCTGCACACCGGCAAGCGCACCGTCGCCGCGTCCATCCGCGACCTGGCCCTCCTGGCGGGCCTGGGACGCACCACGGCCGCCAGCGCCCTGCGGAGCCTGCGCGAGGACGGCTACGTGCAGCTCGTCGTCCGCGCTGACGGATCGAACGCCAGCGAATGGCGACTGTCCGAGCACTTTTCCACAGGCTCACTGCAAGGTCCGGTCACAACCACTAATAACCCCCGCCCCCCCGGGCCGCTTTTCACTGAACGAACCATGCTGCTCACCACGCTCGAGGCGGACCTCACGGACACTCGGCACGACCTCTTCACCCGCGCCGGCCTCGGACACCTGGCAGGGAAGGCGTACGCGCTGCTGCGCCGAGAAGGAACCCTCGCCGTCGACGCCGCCGCCACACTGCTGGGAGTGACCACCCGCACCGCCGCCACAGCCCTCTCCCGCCTGCGCACCCACCGCCTGATCGTCAAGCACACCAACGGCTGGACCCAGGCCAAGCGCGACCTCCGAACCGCCGCCGCTCGCGCGATCGGTGTCGACGGAGTCTTGACGGATCGAGCGCACCGCTACGACGTCGAGCGCGAAGTCTGGGCCTGGTGGCAAGCCGAGCTCGCTCACCGGTCCTCCTCCCCCAGGCAACGACCGCGACGCCGACACGTGTCGAGCCGACCCCTGTTCGAGGACAGCACCGCTGGCGAGCGCGTCTGGCCGCTCTACCCCCGCGACGCCGCCGGCCGCGGCGATCACCGCGAGGCGCTGCACTGGGGACGCACCGGCATGCTCGCCCCCGGCTCGCTCTGGTGGTCCTCGACCGCCGCATGACGTCGACCGCACGCGCGTTCGAACATATGTTCTACTGGCGGCGTGGGAACGAACCGACGCTACGAGCGCCATGTCGGCGCCCAGATCGATCGACGCATCGAAGAGACGGCCGGCCGCGGCCACCCCATCGGCCTGACCGACGACGAGCTAGACAAGACCCGGCAGCGGCCCACCTGGGCCGCCACTCCCCTGCCCGTCTGGGCTTGGGTCCGCTACCCCGGCAACCCCGTTCGCGTCGAGGGTTACGCCATCGCCTGGACCGCCCGAGCCGTCATGGTCGAGTGGCAGGACCGCGACGCCAGCCGCCGACTGTGGGTCTGGGCGTCCGCCGTCGAGCGACGGCCCCAGTAACCGCACATCCCCCAAGTCAGTACGTCAGCATGTTTACATGTCAGCATGCAGACTGGTAGTCTTGTCAACATGATTACAGCGGTAGTGAACCTGAAAGGCGGGTCGGGCAAGACCTCGACCGTCATCCATCTCGCAGCAGCGCTTCGCGAAACCGGGGAGAGCGTGCTCATTGTCGACGGCGACCCGCAGGGCAGCGCGCTCGACTGGGCCAACACCCTCGGTTGGGACGCGACCGGGCTGCCTCGCAACACGATCCACAAGCAGCCCTGGTTGAGCAGCAGCCACCAGAACGTGCTCATCGACACTCCCCCGGGCGATCTGGGTATCACGACGTCAGCAGCTCGAGCCGCTGACCTGATCCTGATCCCGATCCAACCCACCAGCGGCGACTTCTCCCAGTACGCGGAGACGGTCAACCTCATCGAGCAGGTTCAAGCTCTCACGGACGCGCCGGCCTTCACCCTCCTCACCCGAGTGGTCAAGCGCACGGTCGCCGCTGGGCAGATCCGCGACGCGCTCGAACCGTTCGGCGTCCCCGTCCTGACGAGCGAGATCCCGCAGGCGCAGGCTCTCGCGATGGCGTACGGCCTGCCGATCACCGATCCTGGCCAGTACCGAAACGTGCTCGCGGAGTTGAAGGGAATCGTCAAGTGAGCGAGAACCGCTTTGCGGCCGCGGGCCGCGCAGCTCGACCGAAGAGAGCCCAGGTGGGCGAAGGCACCTTCGTGCCGCCGACCCAGCTCGCCGTGTTCTCCGTTCGACTCCCCCAGGAGTCGATCCGAGCGGTGAAGATCCTGGCGGCCGAGCAGGGCGTCCCCGTACAGGTGCTCGCTGCGGAAGCCTTTCAACTCCTCCTCGCCCAGTACGAGGGACGCAAAGCTGATGACAAGTAAGCATGTAATCAAGTCAACTTCCCTACATGCATACCGGGCCGTCCGGCCCTCCCAGGCCGTCACTCGCCATCCGCGGTGACCCCGTGATTGGGAGCAGCCGGCAGACGCGGGATCGGATGACCCACGAGCTACTGCGCGTCGGCGCCGCTATCTTCCGGGGGACCTGCGCGGTGGCGGCGGCGCTGTTCGAACCCACGGCTCGGCAACTCTGGTGACGGAGGTTCGAGTCCCCACAGCACGTGCTGACTTGTAGGCATGTTTACAAGTCAGCATGTCGCGGTCGACGGTGGGGGAGGGTCGGCGTTGCCGCCCCGTGAGGGATAACCCCTCACGCTCCCCGGTATCCCGTTCCGGGGCGCGAGCTGCACTCGCGCAGCAGCGACGGAGCGCCGCCCAGAGGTTCGGCCGGCTGTGCCGGCCGCTGATGTTCGCCCGTTGGGCTCACGTTTCTTTGCCGTGAAGCCTTCGGCGGCTCCCTCCGCTTCGCTGCGGTCGTAGCTACCTACGGGCTCCGTTCAAGTGGCTGCGCCACCGGCTCCTCCGAGACTTTCGGCACGCGGTCGCTGCGCTCCCTCACATCGCGCCGAAACTCTCTCCACCGCCGCCCTCCGGGTTGCACTGCGCCCTCCGGTTGCTAAGGCGGAGAACCGCCTTCCTTACCGTTATTTCCGTGGATGCGGGGCAGTTGTAGGCTCCGGAACGCGCCAGGGGTCCTGGGTATGGCTGACCGCCTTCAGCCGCCTGATGGCATGCCGTGATTGGCCGCCCGGGACCCCGCAACGGCAGGACCGCTCATTGAGAAACGCGACCAGATCGCCCCGTAAGGACATGCCGGCACGGTCGTTCACGGCGCACCGCACCCCTCAACGGAAGGACCCTGCGTGCCCCAACTCTGGGCCGGTATCGACGCCGGCAAGACCGAACACCACTGCGTCGTCATCGACGGCAACGGAACCAAGCTGCTCTCGCAGCGCTTCAAGAACCGAGAGTCAGCGATCCTGACCCTGATGGGCGACGTCGCCTCCTTGCCGGGTGGCACCGACGTCGCGTGGGCGACGGACCTCAACCACGGCGGAACGGGGCTGCTGCAGACGCTGCTCAGCTCCCACGCGCAGCCGCTGTTCTACATCTCGGGCCGGGTCGTTCATCACGCCTCGGGCGCCTACCGAGGCGAGGCAAAGACGGACGCGAAGGACGCGGTCATCATCGCCGACCAGGCCCGGACCCGACGAGACGTGACGCTGATGCGGCAGGCCGACGACGTCACCGCGGAGCTGCGCCTGCTCTCAGCCCGGCGCGAGGACCTGGTGCACGACCGCACCCGCGCCGTAAATCGGCTACGCGCCATCCTGGTCCACTACTTCCCGTCACTCGAGGGAGCGTTCAACTACGCGACGACCAGGGGACCTCTGGTGCTGCTCACCCGGTACGCGACGCCGTCCGCGATCAGGCGGACGGGGGAGAGCCGTCTGGCGTCGTGGTTGAAGGGGCAGGGCTGTTGGAAGTCCGCGGCCGTCGCTAAGACGGCGGTGGAAGCCGCGCGCGAGCAGACCTCGGTCGTCGCGGGGGAGGATGCCGCGGCCCGGCTGGTGAGCCGGTCCGCCCGCGATCTGCTCCGCATCCGCGACGAACTCGCCGAGCTCGAGGCCGAGATCGACGCCGTTCTACAGGACAGCAGTTCTGCGGATCTGCTCGTGTCGCTCCCCGGATTCGGGCGCAGGCTCGCCGCGGACTTCCTCGCCGCAACCGGTACTGACCTCGCCGCATTCGAGACGCCCGACCGGCTGGCCAGCTTCGCGGGCCTCGCTCCCGTGCCGCGCGACTCCGGGAAGATCTCCGGCAACCACCACCGGCCACGGCGCTACGACCGGCGGCTGTTGAACGCCTGCTTCCAAGCGGCGTTCATCGCGTCGAGGAACTGCCCGGTCTCTCGCTCGTTTTACGAGCGAAAACGTGGCGAGGGCAAGTCGCACAAGCAGGCACTGATCGCACTCGCCCGACGCCGCATCAACGTCATCTGGGCAATTTTCCGCGACCAGACCAGCTATCACCCCACAGGCGCAGAGCCCGCCGCGTTCGCGTCAGGGACGATCGCAGATGGGTCGGCGGCTCGTGGTCTCGGTGCTGGCGGGAATCCGTGGGAGGGCATCGGCAACCGTCACTCGTGGTGAACCACCTCGCTGCGGGGTAATCCTGGTCAGGGATTCTGCGCGCGATCGACGCGCGCGACAATCGCGCGCAGTGCTTCGACTTCGATGCTGAGGGCGGCGGTGCCCTGAGGAGTGAGAGCGACCCAGTTCTTGGCTCGGCGGCCGTCGTAGCCCCGTCGTGTGGTGATGTGACCGGCCCTGAGTAGGACTTCGAGGTGTCGTCCAAGGTTGCCGTCGGTGAGGTCGAGGGTGGTGCGCAGGAACCGGAAGTCGGCTTCGCCGGCCTCGTGAAGGATGGTCAAAATCGCAAGACGCGTTCGTTGGTGGACGGCATCGTCCAAGGACGCGAACTCGTCGTCGGTCGACTCCTCAGCGCCTGGTGCCACGGGCACGTCCCGTCTCCTGCCGGAAAGCAGTAATACCCAGAACGACGAGGGTGATGCCGGCGATCGTGAGAACGACGCCATCGATTGACAAAGGCGTGGAACCGTAGGAAGCACCCAGGATCAACCCGCTCTCGGGGGCAGCGTCCTGCAAGAAGCTGTTGAAGAGGAAGGGGGAAACTACTGCCACCCCGAGGCCAGCAAGCCACTGGCTGCGATTTTCGAGTCGCCAACCGATCGCGAACAGGAGCACCCCGACAAGAAACGCCGGACCGACGAACTCAACAAGAAAGGCCGGACCGGCGAACATCGTGGGCAGAAACGTCAAGATCGAGATTGCGGCGATGACGGCCGCGATCGGCCCCATGCGCTCGCGCCCCATTCCCACACCTGCGTGAGCAGCAGTAGCCCTCAGCACGATCCAGAGAGCGATGCTCGTGAAGGCAGGAATCAGGAAGCCGACGGTGAACAGCGTCGAACCGGCCAGGGGCAGCAGTCCGGCTGTTACCACTCCGACGCCGGAGACGATCAGCGGAAGTGATGACACGTGCCGCGCGTCTCGGACCCGTTCTTCTAAGGGCGTGCGAGTCAGCGACATGATGCTCCGATCACTCTGTGGTGTAGAGCAACTGTACTCTGCCTTGCAGAGCGGTCGCTAGGACGTCCAGCGTCGGGACCGTTTCGAGCGGCCGCAATTCCGCGCATCAGATCGCGAACAAGCGGACGCCGACCTCAGGCCGGCGCGGTGTCGTGCGCTGCGCGAATTTTTGCCTGGAAGCCTTCGGCAGCGTACGGGCCTCCGGCGTCCACGCAAGCCGCTGCGCGGCCGGCTCCTCCGAGGTTCTCGGCACGCGGTCGCTGCGCTCCCTCCCATCGCGCCGACAACCTCTCCTCCGCCGCCCTCCGGGTTGCGCTCCCACCTCCGACCCTGCTCGGCACTACGTGCCTTCCAGGCAAAAAAACGCTGGGAGAGAAGGAAGAACGATCCGGCCAGACCACCCCCGCTGGCTTGACAAATCTGATTGAGAATCACGGCAAAAAAACGAGGGGGAGGGGCAGGGCAGGACCACCGCCCGGGACCCGACGACGAGAGGACTTCACCATGACCGACACCGCCACCACCGAACCGCAGACACCGACCCTCCCGGAGGCGGTGGCCGAGTTCGTGTCCGTGTTCTCCCACGGGGACACCGCCGACGATCTGGCCGTCCGGATGAGCTGCTGCGAGGTCGACGCGTTGGCCGGACTCCTGCGAGCATTCGGACGAGACGAGGCCGCCGACCTGTGGATCGCGGAGCACGCGACCGACGACGACGAGGGCGACGCGCACACCCCGGAAGGAGCGAAGCGATGACCGAGCAGCCGAAGGCCGACGCCGTGACAATCTATCTCGCGGCTGCGGCCGCCTACGACGAGGCGGTGACCGCGTTCCTCACCGCGGGCGCTACCTACACCGCGGCCCTCGCGAATTTCCGCGTGGCGATGACCGTCTCGCCCACTCTCTCCTGCGAGAAGGTCAACGTGATCGCGCAGATGCTCGACAAGGCCGGTGACCGCGACGCGGCCGGGTGGTGGATCCACGCGCACTGCGCCGAGGAGAAGCGCGAGGAGTTCGAAGCGCACATGGAGTTCTATCTGGAAGATTCCTCATGGCTCTGACCGTCTACTCGAAGCCCTCGTGCGTGCAGTGCACCGCGACCTACCGAGCCCTCGACGCGAAGGGCATCGAGTACACGACTGTCGACGTCACGACGAACCCCGCAGCGCTCGCCTACGTCACGGAGGAGCTGGGCTACTCCGCCGCCCCGGTGGTCGTCGCGAGCGACGAGGACCACTGGTCGGGCTTCCGCCCGGACCTCATCGAGAAGCACGCAGCGTGACCGGCCCGAACGTCGAGAGCGACGAGTACCGGGCAGGGTATCTCGCCGGGCGCGCGGACCGGCAGGGCGAGGTCGACTGGGCGGAGAACGAGGCCGATCGGTACTACCGCCTCGCCTACGGCGACGAGCGGCGTCTCCCGGCCTACGCCGTGACGCGCGCCGAGCTCGAACAGCGCAGGGCGCTGTCCGAGCCGTCCGTCGAGGTCACCCGACGCGACGCTCTCACGTCCTGGGGTATCGAGACCGAAGCACCAGAGCAGAACACCCCAAGCGCATCCCCGTCGACGTCGACGGGACGACCCACGAACCGAACGAGCAGGAGACGACAGATGAGCACCAGGACGATCACCGGCAACCTCGCCGCCGACCCCGAGGCCGTGCAGGCGGGCCGCGTCCAGATCGTGAAGCTGCGCGTCATCGAGAACACCGGCGAATACCGCGCGGGGGAGTGGACCCCGCACGACGCCCCGACCACGCACTACGTGGAAGCGAAGTTCGAACTCGGCGAGCACGTCCTCGCCTCCCTCCACAAGGGAGACGCCGTGATCGTCGTCGGCTACGAGCGCACCGTCGCCTGGGGCGAAGGAGAGAACCGCCGCACCGGCCGCGTCCTCGAAGCCGACGCCATCGGCCCCAACCTCACCCGCGCGACCGCCGTCGTCACCACAACCACCCAACGCGCACCCCGCCGCAGCGCCGCGGAGTAGAGCGCCCGCTCAGTTCTTGACGCGGAGCACGTAGAGGATGACGTGATCCTCCGGGATCGCTGCGCGCACTTCCACGATCGCCGCGGCGCTCGTCGCCGCGCTACTGCGCACCACCGTTGATGCCGATTCCGCGCGCGTCCGGTGTGCCAGCTCCCACATGCCTCCATCGTCCCATCCGGCGCCGACAGCGGCTCTCAGCTCTCGGCGGGGGAGGGCCGGCGGTGCCGTCCCGTGAGGGGCCGGCCCCTCACCCTCCCCGGTGTTCCGCTCGAGGGGCGGGGTGCGCTTCGCGCACATCGCCTGCGGCGACCGGGAGCCGCTGCGCGGCGCTGCTTCGAGGTTTTTTGTTCCTCTCCGCGGTACAAACCTATTTCGCTCCGTCGTCTCCGTGCCACCTATTCCGAACGCGGTCGCTGGCTCCCTTATTTCGTTCGGAATAGGCGTCACTCCGCCGCCTCCACTCAAACGGTTCTTCCCGCCGGAGAGGCACAAAAAAACGATCAGACAAGACGAAAGCCCCGTAGTTGATCTAGAACCACGGGACCCGTCGCGTCGATCCTCGCACAGGGAGAATCGCCATGACCAGCACGACCACCGCCCGCAAGACCGCCGCCAAGAAGCGCGCACCGCGGACCACGCCGGAGGAGCGCCGCGAGCAGGCCGCCGCGCTGCACGAGAGCATCGCCGAGCAGGTCGAGGCGCTGCGCGACTCCGACCAGTGGCGCCGGTTCCTCTCGTTCGCGTCCTCGTTCCACCGCTACAGCCTGGGCAACCTGCTGCTGATCCTCGCTCAGCGCCCCGACGCCTCCGCCGTCGCCGGGTTCCGCGCGTGGCAGGCCAAGGGCCGCCAGGTACGCAAGGGCGAGAAGGCGATCAAGATTTTCGGCTTCGCTCAGCGGAAGATCGCCGCCGACGAGGAGGCCGAGGAGGGCACCACGACCAGCACCGACGAGACGGGGCAGAAGGTCCAGACGTACTACCCGCTCGTGTCCGTGTTCGCGATCGAGCAGACCGACCTGATGGAGGGCGCCGAGGATCCCCGCGACATCGCGCAGTTGCTCACCGGGGAGCACGATCACGGCGTCATTGCGCCGCTGACGGCCTCTCTCGAGGCCGAGGGGTGGACGGTCGAGCGCCGCCCGCTGCCGCAGGGAACGAACGGCTACGCCGCCCCCGAGGAGCGCACGGTCGTCGTGGATTCCAGCCTGTCGCCGGAGCAGGCCGCAAAGACCCTGATCCACGAGGCCGCGCACGTGCTGATGGGTCACGTCGATGACCTGGAGGAGTACGCGCAGCACCGAGGGCTGATGGAGACGGAAGCCGAGTCCGTCGCGTTCGTCGTCGCCGGGCTCGTCGGATTCGACACCAGCGCCTACAGCGTCGGCTACGTCGCGACGTGGAGCGACTGCAAGGCCGACACGATCCGCGAGACGGCCGCGCGGGTACTCACCACCGCGCACCGCATCGCCGCGATCCTCGACGCCGACGACGACGAGAGCGACGACGAGAGCTGAGAGGCGGCGGGCCGGCCTTCGGGCCGGCCCGTGAGGGGCGACCCCCTCACACTCCCCGACATTCCCCGTTCCGGGGAGCGCGAGCTGCACTCGCGCAGCGGTGACGGAGCACCGCCGGTAGGAGGCCGCTACGCGGCCCGTTTCCCCGTTTTCTTCACCTCTCCGCGGTCTCAACCTATTTCGCTCCACCGGCTACGTGCCACCGCTATCGGACGCGCCCTGCGGGCTTATTTCGCCCGATAGCGGCGTCACTGCGCCGCCTCCACTCAAACGGTTCTTCCCGCCGGAGAGGCAAAGAAAAACGATCAGCCAGAGGGAGACACACCATGACTCAGCAGCGCGGCACCCGTACCGAGGTCATCAAGAGCGAGTACCACGGACCCGGGACGGAGGGCATCAGCCGGACCGCCCGTCAGGTGGTCATCGTCGGCGCCGGTGGCCGCGACCCGGTGACCGAGCAGACCCCTGCCGTGCACCTGGTCACCCGCAGCGGAGCGGTCGCCGGGGTGACGCTGCAGCACTTCGAGCCCGTCGAGCCCGTGGGGGAGGGCCGGATCGGCTACATGGCTTCCGGCGCCTACGTCGTCGTTCCGGTCGACGTCGCGCGAGCGCTCGACCTGTTCCCGGCCGCGTACGCGCTGCACGACCGCAGCGAGACGCCCGCCGACTACCGCGACAACGACTGAACCCCCGAGACGAGAAGGAGACAGAGCATGCTCACCATCACCCACACCCCCGAGGCCGGAACCCTCATCGAGGGCACCAGCCGCGGGGACGGCACCGCCGAGATCCTGAAGGCGTCCGGCTGGCGCTGGGGTCGCTCCATCGGCGCCTGGTACGTCCCGCAGTCCCGGGACCGCCTGCCGAAGTGGTGGACCATCAACCGCGCCGCGACCGCCCTGCGCGACGCCGGACACGAGGTCACCATCGAGGCCGAAGAGACGTTCCGCCCGACTGCCGAGGCGGAGGCGGCGACCATCGAGCGTCAGGCGGCCCGCGTCGACGCGCTCGACGCGAAGGCCGACCGGCGAGCAGCGGATGCCGACACCGCCGACGCGGCCGCGCGCCGCGCGTTCGATCGGCTCCCGGAGGGTGGCGAGCCGATCAAGATCGGCCACCACTCCGAGACGCGGCACCGTAACGCGATCGTGAAGGCCCACAACGCGATGGGTCGCAGCGTCGAGGCCGACCGCGAGGCCACCCGCGCCCGCGCCCGCGCCGACGTCGCCGCCCACACCACCGAATCCCGCTACGCGCCGGGAATGGTTGCCCGCCGGATCGACCGGCTCGATACCGACATTCGCGGCTACACGCGGAAGATCGAGGGCAGCTCGCACAACTTCGGCGGCGGCTACATCGAGACGACCGCCCCCGCCACCGGCGACCGACTCGACCGGCTGCACGCCGAGCGCGCGCAGCTCGAAGATCAGCGCGACTACTGGTCGGAGGTCCGCGAGGCGCAGGCCGCCGCCGGACAGGTCACGATCTACAGCCGCGAGACGATCGCCAAGGGCGACGCGATCAAGCACAAGCACGGGTGGAGCGTCGTGACCCGCGGAAACCCCAAGACCGTGACCGTCGCGCTGGACTGGAACGCCGGGACGCGCCCCTACTCCGTCGCCTACGCCGACGTGCAAGGACACCGCACCGCCGCGGAACTCGGCGCGGCCCGCGAGGCTGTCGCGGAGACGGCCGCGGCGAGCTGAGCGGGCGAGGGCCGGCCTCCGGGCCGGCCCGTGAGGGGCGACCCCCTCACACTCCCCGGCATCCCCGTTCCGGGGGCGCGAGCTCCGCCCGCGCAGCGGTGACGGAGCACCGCCGAGGGGAGGCCGCTACGCGGCCCGATTCCCCGTTTTCTTCACCTCTCCGCGGTTCAAACCTATTTCGCTCCACCGGCTCCGCGCCACCCATTCCGGACGCGGTCGCTGCGCTCCCTTATTTCGCCCGGAATGGGCGTCACTCCGCCGCCTCCACTCAAACGGTTCTTCCCGCCGGAGAGGCAAAGAAAAACGATCAGCCAGAGGGAGCACCCACACCATGCAGACCGCCACCGAATTGCAGACCACGGCTAAGACCTATCTCACGCTCGCGAACACCCGCGCGGTGAGCATCCGCGTCGTGGGCACCGACCCCAGGACGACGCCCTCCGTGCTCGTCACCCGCCGCAAGTCCGGTGTCTGGGAGGCGTGGCACTCCGACGAGCTGCACGGCATCACCAGCGGCTCGTTCCGCCACTGCGTCACCCACGCTCGCCGCGCAGCGATCCGCCGCGTCGCCCCGTTCATGAGCCGCTGAGAGGACCACACCATGACCCCCACCGACACCGGCCGCGCCACGGCCGAACAGCTCGCCCTCATCCTCGACACCCGCCGCGCCGAGTCCGACGACGACGCGACCGCCGCGGACGCCGAGATCCTCGCGCACATCCGCAACACGCTCACCCTGCCCGGAGAAGGGGCCCCCGGCGGATTCCCGGTCACCGACGACGGCACCGCCTACGCCGCCGCGCTGATCGCGTTCCTCACCCCCGCCGAGAAGCAGGACACCGGCGCGGCCCTGGCCGCTTTCCTCACCCCGACCCCGGAGACGCTGGACGAGCGCGCGGCACGCATCGAGTCGAACCGGCGGGTGGATGAGGGGTGGCAGGCGCTCTCCCCGGCGGAGCAGGCCGCGCAGATCGCGGCCGTCGAGCGGACGGAGAACCCCGGCGGGCCGTGCGACTGCGCCAACTGCTACGAGCCCGCCGACCGGTAGCCGCGCGGTGCGGGCCGGCCTTCCGGGCCGGCCCGTGAGGGGCGACCCCCTCACACTCCCCGGCATCCCCGTTCCGGGGGCGCGAGCTCCGCCCGCGCAGCGGTGACGGAGCACCGCCGA
>NZ_PSVK01000021.1:0-58002 GCF_002931115.1 Rathayibacter sp. AY1E6
GTTCTCGGGGGCGGTGCAGGAGGAGCGCTGCGGGACGCTCCTCCCCCGGCCCGTCGCGCGGGGGCGCTCCGGGCCGGGTGGAGAGGGGATCAGCTCGCGAAGGTCCAGGTGAGCGGGAGCGAGGCGGACAGGCCCTGGTAGGCGTTGGTGGCCGACGAGTCGAGGGTCACGGCGATGGAGAAGGGGGTGGAGGTGCCGGGGGTGACCGGGGCGGTGTTGAGGGTCTTGACGGCCGAGCCGGCGAGGGTCGCGGCGGTGCCGGTGAAGACGGTGGTCCCGCCGGAGGTGATCACGACGTTGAGCTTGCCGCAGAAGTCGGTGGCGGAGCCGGAGGCGCCGGCCGCGACGTTGTTGCTCTGCGAGCAGGTGGCGCCGGGGGTCAGCGTGAAGGTGTTGGCGTTGACGGTGCCGGTGTTCTTCAGCGTGATCGCGGTGGTGACGGTCTGGCCGGGGACCATCGTGGTCGATCCGCCGAACTTGTTGATGGTCGCGCAGGTCGCGGTGTTGGTGCTGATCGAGCCGCCGTCGGTGCTGAGGCAGGTGATGGGGCTGGCGCCGGTCGACTTCTCCTCCATGACGAGCGAGCCGGAGGCGGCGGTGTTGCCGGTGTTGGAGATGCTCGCGACGAAGCCGGACAGGGTGCCGGACATCGAGACGGAGAGGAGAGCGGCGGCGGCGATGCTCGTCGCGATGGCGAGGGGAGCGAAGCGGACGCGCTTGGACTTGGCGGTGTGGGTCGACATGGCAGGACTCCTGATCGGGTGGGGCGGGCTGATGCTGAAGGGGGAGGGTCCGGCTGGTGGTCCGCCGAACTCGATTGACCGCTAAGTTACTTGACGACCAAGATACATTGCAATCGTTCTTTCACCCCCTGTCCGGGTGACAGGCCGGGACGCCCGAGGGCGACCCGTACGATGACCCCAGCCCTACCCCGAGAAGGACGAATGACCACCGAGAGACCGACCCCGCGCGACGTCGACCAGGACGCGCCCGCCGTGCAGCTGCGGCAGTCGCTCCGCCTGCTCGAGAACGCGCAGCGGCACCTCCGCGCGAGCATCGCCGCGGGCGTGGGCGTGGGCATCTCGGAGCTCACCGCGCTCGAGGTGCTCGGCGAGTCGCCCGACCTCACGCCGAAGTGGCTGGGCCTCGAGCTCTCCCTCTCGACGGGCGCCGTGACCGCGCTCCTCGACCGGCTGGCGACCGCCGGCCACGTCGACCGGCTCGCCAACCCGCAGGACCGCCGCAGCGTCCTCCTGCGCCTCACCGCCTCCGGGGAGCAGCTGCTCGCGCAGGTGGACGAGCGCTACGACGAGGTCAGCGCGGAGGTGCTGAAGGCCTCCCCCGGGCTGAACGGCATGGCGGACGACCTGGCGCGTGCCGCCGCGGTCATCACCGCGCACACGATCCGCTGATCCGCGCCAGTCGCTAGGAGTCCAGCGCCCGGGTCAGGGTCCAGACGTTGCGCCCCTCGGAGCGCTCGTGCTCGAACGTGGTCGTCAGAGCCTGGATGAGAGCGAGCCCGCGGCCCGACTCCGCGAAGACGTCCGGCATCTCCCGCGGCCCCGTGCCGATGTCCGGCGGATCGGCCGTGTCGACCAGCTCCGCGTGGATCGCGTCTCCCTCGACGCGCACGACGAGGCGGCAGACGATCGTCGTCGTCGACGTCGCGTGCTGGATGACGTTGTCGACCAGCTCGACCAGCGCCGTCTCGACGGCCATGCGGTCGCGGGCCGGCAGGTCCGGCCGCTCGCCCCAGAGCCCGGCGAGCATCTCGTGGACGACCTCGGTGTCGTCCGGGGGCGTGCGGAACCCGACGCTGCGCTCAGTCACGGTACGCGTCGCCGGCCGTGTCGAAGAGGGTGAGCACCCGGTCCAGATTGGACAGCTGCAGCACCATCACGACCTGCTCGCTGGGCGCCGCGATCCGCAGGTCGCCGCCCGCCTGCCGCGCGGTCTTGAGAGCGCCGACCAGGGCGCCGAGGCCGGAGGAGTCCATGAACGTCACCGCGCTGAGCTCGACGACGATGCGGGGGCTGCCCTCGTCGATCGCCCGGCGGACGGCCGAGCGCAGCTCCGGAGCCGAGGCCGCGTTGAGCCGCCCCTCCCCCCGCAGCACGGCGATGTCGGGGGCGGTCGTCTCGGTCGTGAACGTCATGCGGGGTCCTTCTCGGCGGAGCGGTCGGCGCCCGTGCGGGTCAGCACGAGGGCGGTGATGTCGTCGGACGCGGAGCCGGAGGCGGCGAGCGCCTTCAGCGCCTGCAGGAACGCGGCGGTGTCGGCGGAGTCGCGGGCGAGGTCGACCGCGCGCGCCAGGGACTGCAGCGTCCCGTCGTAGAGGTCGAGGACGCCGTCGGTGAAGGCCAGGAGCGAGTCGCCGACCGCGAGCTCCACGGTCTGGGTGATCCAGCCGCCGTCCTCCGCGATGCCCAGTGGGAGGCCCAGTGCCGCGAGCCGCTGGAACGAGCCGTCGGCGCGGAGGAGGACGGTGAGCCCGTGGCCCGCGTCGACGAAGTCGATCCGGCCGGACGCGGTGTCGAGGCGCCCGTGGAAGAGGGTCGCGAAGGTCTCGGTGGCCGTGAAGTCGTCGTGCAGCTGGGCGCTCACCGCGCTGACGACCGCGTCGGGGTCGCCGCCCAGGCGCGCCCGGAACGCGGAGCGGATCGACGCGGCCACGATCGCCGCCGCCGTCCCCTTGCCCATCACGTCCACGAGGGTCAGGTCGACCGTCTCGTCGTCGCCGCGCCAGCTGTAGAAGTCGCCGGTGATCGTCCACCGCGGCAGCGAGAGCCCCGAGAGCTCGTAGCCGGCGGGGTGGTGGAGGGAGGAGGGAGCCATCTGCGTCTGCATGTCGGCGGCGCGGTCGCGCTCCGCCGTGTCGCGCAGCTCCCGCTCGACCCACTCGCCGAACTCCTCGAGCAGCTGCCGCTCGTCCGGGGTGAGGCTCCGGGGCACGAAGTCGATGAGGCAGAGGGTGCCCAGCTGCAGGTCGCCCTCGACCGACAGCGGCCGCCCGGCGTAGAAGCGGACGTGCGGGTACCCCGCGACGTGCTCGTGCCCGGCCCATGCCTCGTCGGCGCCGAGGTCCGGCACGACGAAGGTGGTGCGCTTCTCGAGCGTCGCGTCGCAGAAAGTGCCGGCGCGCGGGTAGGCGAGCACGGCGTCCGGACGCTGCGGGGACTTCGTGAACAGCGTGGTGTCGTCGAGGAAGTGGATCTCGGCCACGGGCACGCGGAACAGCTCCTCGGCCATCCGCGTGATCCGGTCGAAGCGCTCCTCCGGAGCCGACCCCATCATCTCGAGCGCCTCGAGCGCCACCAGCCGCGGATCCTGCTCGGCCTCGATCATCCGTGCCCCCTTCCCCCTGCGCGCCGCGCCGGGACTCCCCGGAGCGCACACGCACCTCCGACCGTATCGCCCCGCTTGACGGGTGGGGGACCTTCGGCGCCTCTGTACCCCTCACGGGGTACGGCTGTCGCAGATCGCGCGGTCGGGAGCGTCGGCGGTGGCCGATCCCGGCCGTCCTCGCCTCCGCCTCTTGCCGCCGGACGGAGCGGACCCCTACTCTTCACCCGACGTTCCCCCGGCGACCCGCGAGCACCCGAAGCCCGCAGGCTCGTGGGCGTCGCCTCAGGAGCGCCCGTGCCCACCCAGCCGCGTCCCCTCCGCCGATCGCGCGCGGAGACGAACCGACCCTCTCGATCCGACGCGCCCCGGCGCGGGAGCCCGCTCGCTGCGGCGCTCCTGCTCGTGACCGTCCTGATCCTCCCGCTCGCCGCCGCGCCCACCGCGTCCGCCGTCGACTCGGCGGGCGACGAGTACGACGCGATGCGCCTCGCCCTCGTCGCCGATCTGACGGGCACGATCCCGGGAAGCGGGAGCGTCGGCGGCCTCGCCGCGGCGAAGGGCCGCCTCGTCGCCGAGGCCGAGGGCTACTGGTCGACGCTCGAGACCGACGGCGGCGAGCCCTGGCCCGATCTGGTCACGGGCACCTCGGCGGTGGAGGTGTGGGCCGCCTACAAGCGGGTCACCGTCCTCGCGACCGCGCTGAAGACCCCCGGCACCGCCCTCAGCGGCGACCCGGCGCTCCTCCGCGACGTCGTCACGACCGCCGACTGGCTCTCGGCGAACCGCTACAACCGCTCCACCACCGGCACCTCCCGCTGGTGGGAGCAGCAGATCGGCATCCCGCTCGAGCTGAACAGCATCACCGCCCTCCTCTACCCCGACCTCTCGGCGGCGCAGGTGCAGGCCTACCTGTCGGCCTCGACGCGCTTCGCCGACACCGTCACCCGGACCGGCGCCAACCGCGTCTGGACGGCGGCGGTGATCGCCGGGCGGGCGGTGCTGCTGAAGCAGCCGGCGAAGATCGCGGAGGCGGCCGCCGGCATCGACCCGGCGCTGAGGACGGTGGCGTCCGGCGACGGCTTCCACGCCGACGGCTCCTTCGTGCAGCACAGCGTCTTCGCCTACAGCGGCGGGTACGGGCTCTCGATGCTCGACACCCTCGACGACCTGTACTCGCTGCTCGACGGCTCCCGCTGGGAGATCACGAGCCCGGAGGGGCTCGGCGTGTACGACCGGCTCGCCTCCTCCTTCGCCCCCGTCACCTGGTGCGGCGCCGTGATGTCGACGGTCCGCGGCCGCGAGACCGCGCGGGCGGAGTCGGAGGACGGCGACGTCGGCGTCCAGCTGCAGGCGGCGGTGCTGCGCCTCGCCGACAGCGCCCCTCCCTCGGCCAGGACACGGACGAACGCGCTGGCGAAGAGCTGGCTGGCCTGCAACGCCGGCAGTCCCGTGAGCATCGAGACGGCCGGGTCCGTCAGCGACGTCGTGCGCGCGCGGCTCGTCCTCGCCGACACGGGCCTGATCGCGACCCCGATCGGCTCGGGCGTCCGGGCCTTCGCCGGGATGGACCGCTTCACGCGGACCACGGCGACCTCGGGCTTCGCCGTCGGCCTGTCGAGCACGCGGATCGCCCGCTACGAGTCGCTCAACGGCGAGAACCGCAGCGGCTGGTACACCGGCGACGGAGCGACGTCGCTCCACCTGGGCAGCGGGCGCCAGTACGACGACGGCTACTGGGCCACGGCGAACCCGTACCGGATGCCCGGCACCACCGAGGACACGATCGTCCGGAGCGCGGGCGAGGGCGCGTCGTCCCGCCCGACGACGACCTTCACCGGGAGCCTCGAGAGCCCGTCGCGGCGGACGGGGATCGCGGCGCTCGACTTCGACGCGGCGTCGGTGAGCCTGGTCGCGAAGAAGGCCTGGTTCACCTTCGACGACGAGATCCTCGCGCTCGGCTCCGGGATCACGGCGACCGACATGTCCGGGACCGGCTGGGACGGGGCGCGCCGGCGCGCGGAGACGGTGATCGACGACCGCCGCGACGTCGCTCCCGATGCGAGGCTCCGCGTCGACGGCGTCCTCCGCGGTGCGGAGGCGACCGCCACGAGCACCGCCCGCTGGGCCTCGATCACCGGCTCCGCGGAGTCGGTGGGCTACGTCTTCCCGACGCCGATCGCCCTGACCGCGCAGGGACGGACCCGCACCGGAGCCTGGAGCGCCGTGAGCGCCGCCGGTCCGACGGCGCCGGTGACCGGCCACTACTACTCCCTCACGACGAGCCACGGCACGAACCCGACCGGCGCCTCCTACGCGTACACGGTCCTCCCCGGCGCCTCCGAGGCGGCGACCGCCGCGTACGCGGCGGACCCGGACGTGACCGTGCTCAGCAACACACCCCAGCTGAGCGCCGCCCGCGACCGCTCGACCGGCACCGTGAGCGCCGTGTCGTGGAAGGCCGGGACCACGAGCCCCGTCCTCGTCGGAGGCACCCGGGTCGCGAGCATCACCGGCGCCGGACTGGTCTCGATCCGGGAGGACGCGGACACGGTGACCGTCTCGACCGTCGACCCGACGCAGGTCTCGACGAGCGCGCTCACCGTGACGCTCGCGCGGCCGACCGCGGGCACGGTGTCCTCGAGCGCCGCCCTGAGCGTGACGAGCAGGACGAGCACCGCGACGACGATCACGTTCCGGCCGAGCGGGCTGAAGGGAGCGACGGCGTCCATCGTGCTCGCGAAGAGGGCCGCCACTCCGGTGCCGACGGCCGCGCCCACGCCGACCGCCACCGCCGCGCCGACCTCGACGCCGACCGCCACCGCGACTCCGCTCGCCGCCGTCGGGGCCGGCACCCACCAGAACGGCTCGCCGGCCGTCGCCGTCACGGGCACCTGGTCCACGACCTCCTCCTCCGCGGACAGCGGCGGAGGCGTCTCCTTCTCGTCGACAGGGGGCGCCTCCGCCACCCTCCGCTTCACCGGCACCGGAGTCTCGTGGGTGAGCCGCCGGTCCAGCACGTCCGGGATCGACGAGGTCCGCCTCGACGGCGTCCTCGTGGCCTCGGTCGACCGCTACAGCGCCACCACCCGCTCCGCCCAGACCGTCTGGACCAGCGGGACCCTGCCCGCCGGCACCCACACCGTCACGATCACCCGCGGCAGCACACGGAATCCGGCGGCGACCGGGGGCAACCTGATCCACGACGCCTTCGTCGTGAGGGGCTGACGGCCCGGCTATCACCGGCCGCGGTGCCTGGCCAGGCCCTCGCCCGGCGGCGGGCGGGCCCGTAGCGTCGCCCGGACCGATCGACCCGCCGGGGTCACGACGAGAGGACGCGCCATGAGCAGCACGAGCGACATGATCCGGAGCCACCCCGAGGAGCTGCGCGGCGTCGATCCGGAGGTCCTGGCCGAGTGCATCGACGCGTGCGGCGCCTGCGCGCTCACCTGCACCGCCTGCGCCGACGCGTGCCTCGGCGAGGAGTCGGTCGCCGAGCTGGTCCACTGCATCCGCACCGACCTCGCCTGCGCCGACGTGTGCGCCGCGACCGGCGCCGTGCTCTCGCGCCGCGGCGTCGTCGGATCCGCGGCCGTCCGCGCCCTCGTCGAGGCCTGCCTCCTGGCCTGCCGCGCCTGCGCCGACGACTGCGAGCAGCACGCCGAAATGCACGAGCACTGCCGGATCTGCGCCGAGGCCTGCCGCCGCTGCGAGCAGGCGTGCGAGAGGCTGCTCGCGCAGCTCTGAGCGCGGGCGCCACCGCGGGACACCTCCCCCACCGGACTCGACGGGCGGCTGTCAACCGTCCTGCCCTGAGCGTCCGGCGCTCCTACGGTCGGTGGCGAGCACGGCGTCGTCGGGGCTCGGAGCGATCGCAGGCGGTCCTTCCGTCCCCGACGATCCGCAGACGCTCGAGATGGAGGACGACCGTGGCCCAGACCAGCACCGAGCGCGACCGCACCGCGCCCGACCCCGACGACTCCCGCAAGCCCGACGGACCGACCGAGGTCACCAAGCGCTCCTGGGGCTACGTCCTCAAGAAGACGCTCCGTGAATTCGGCGCCGACCAGTGCACCGACATCGCGGCCGGCCTCACCTACTACGCCGTCCTCGCGCTGTTCCCCGGGCTGCTCGCGATCGTCTCCATCCTCGGCCTCTTCGGCCAGGCCGAGACCACGACCGACACCGTGCTCGAGATCGCCGGCGGATTCGTGTCGGCCGACGTCCTCGACACGGTCCGCGGCCCGATCCAGGAGCTCACCTCCAGCCCCGCCGCCGGACTGGCCTTCGTCACCGGTGTCCTCGGCGCCCTCTGGTCCGCCTCCGGCTACGTCGGCGCCTTCGGGCGCGGGATGAACCGCGTCTACGAGATCGACGAGGGCCGCCCGATCTGGAAGCTGCGCCCCACGATGCTCGCCGTCACCCTCGTGACGGTCCTCCTGCTCGTGATCGCCGGGCTGATCCTCGTGCTCAGCGGACCCGTCGCGCAGACCATCGGCGACGCCGTCGGCCTCGGCGAGGTCGCCCTGACCGTGTGGAGCATCGCCAAGTGGCCGGTGCTGATCGCGATCATGGTCGTCATCGTCGCGGTCCTCTACCACTGGTCGCCGAACGTGCGGCAGCCGAAGTTCCGCTGGACCAGCATGGGCTCGATCCTCGCCCTCGTCGTCTGGGCGCTGGCCTCGGCCGGCTTCGCGTTCTACGTCGCCAACTTCAGCAACTACAACAAGACCTACGGCGCGCTCGGCGGCGTGATCGTCTTCCTCCTCTGGCTCTGGATCACGAACCTCGCCCTGCTCTTCGGGGCCGAGTTCGACGCCGAGCTCGAGCGCGGCCGCCAGCTGCAGGCGGGCATCGAAGCCGAGGAGCACATCCAGCTGCCGCCCCGCGACACCCGGCAGAGCGAGAAGAAGGCGGAGAAGCACGCCGAGGACGTCGCCGACGGCCGCGAGCTCCGCGAGAGCGCCGGGCGCCCCCAGCGGTGATCCCGATCGGGCGGGACCTCGGGGCCCATTAGGGGAGCCGCCTCCCCGCGGCAACCCTCTTGAGGGCCCGCGGGCGGCGCGCGGAGGCTGGACGCATGCGGAAACTGCACTACTCCAGCGGCCACCTCCTCGTCGGCGACCTGACCTGCAAGGCGGTCCTCCGGTACGCCCGGGCCCTCGCGGACGTCAACAAGTCGGACGTCGTCTCGGTGCCTGTCCTGACCGAGGGCGGCGGCCGCGCATACGCCCACCTGCTGATCGGGCCGGCGAGCCAGCTCTGGTCGCTGCCGATCGACAGCAGCGAGGTGGAGGAGCCGGACGACGCGGAGGTCATCGCCCACATCGAGCTCGAGACGCGCCGCATGCAGCCGGCCCGCCCCTCCTGGAGCGAGGAGATGACGGACATCCCGCCGCTGGACTTCCTCGAGTACACGGACATCGCCGACCTCGAGGACGCTCGGCGCGACCCGATGGACTAGGCCGCCGCCGGCTCCTCGGTGGAGCGGGAGTCGCTGAGGGACAGCGAGCCGATCGTCGCGATCACGCCGACGAGGACCGCCACGACCAGGAAGGCGACCCGCTCACCCGCGAAGAAGCTCCGGACGAGGTCCGCGCTCCACGCGCCCGCCGGGAGGGTGGTCGCCACCAGTGCGGCGATCAGCGTGCCGACGACGGCCGTGCCGATGCTGGTGCCGATCTCCTGGGCCGTGTCGTTGAGCGCCGCACCGATCGAGGTGCGGTTCGCGGGCATCGCCTCGACGAGGGCGACGGCGCAGATGGTCATGATCGTCCGCAGGCCCACCGTCATCACGACCATCATCACGGCGATCGCGAGGTAGCCCCGGTCCACCGCCCAGGACATCCCGAGCAGCGCGCCGACCAGGAGCCCGGTGCCGATCAGGCAGGCCGCGCGGTGCCCCAGCTTCGCGGCGAGGCGCTCGGTGACCGGAGTGGCGGCGAGCATCGTGACGATGACGGGCAGGTTCGCGAGGCCGGCGCGCACCGGGCTCCAGCCGTAGGCGTACTGGAAGTGCAGGATCAGGCCGAACAGGACGCTCGCGAAGGCGACCGAGGCGCCGAGCTGCGTGAGCGCCGCTCCCCGCGCGGGGCCGGCGCGGAAGATCGCGAGGTCGATCATGGGCGAGACGGCGCGGCGCTCGCGGACGACGAATCCCGCGACGGCGGCGACGGTGCCCGCGGCGCAGGCGATCGTGAGGAGCGACAGCCAGCCGTTCTCGACTCCGCTGGTGAGTGTGTAGCAGCCGAGCCCCACCGCGGCGACGGTGAGGGCGGTCCCCGGCAGGTCGAGCCGACCGGAGGTGAGGTCGGCGCGCTGGTCTGCGGGGACTCCGAGGCGCACGCCGATCCAGACCAGCAGCGCGATCGGGGCGTTGACGACGAGCAGCCACTGCCAGCTGACGGTGCTGAGGATCGAGCCGCCGAGGAGGGGGCCGAGGACCATGCCGGACATCCCGACGATCATCACGATCGTGATCGACCGCATGCGGAGCCTCTCGTCGTCGAAGAGCCGGAACACCAGCGACATCGTGACGGGCGCCATGGCGGCCGCGGCGCAGCCGAGCGCCGCGCGGAGGGCGATCAGCTGGCCGATGTCGGTGACGAGGACGACGGCGAGGCTGATCAGCCCGAACGCGGCGAGGCCGGTGAGGAGCACGCGGCGGCGGCCGAACCGGTCGGCGGCGGACCCGGCTGTCAGCAGCAGCCCGCCGAAGGTCAGGGAGTAGGCACCGGTCACCCACTGCAGTCCGGCGGTCGACCCGTCGAGTGAGCGTCCGATCGTCGGGAGGGCGATCGAGAGCAGCGTGTTGTCGACCATCTCGACGAAGAACGCGAGGCAGAGAGCGGCGAGCGGGAGTGCCGCGGAGCGGAGGGAGGTGTGAGCGCGGGACTCGGCGGAGGTGGTCGTCGGAGCGGACATCGAGGCGCCTTCCTATCGAACGCCGTTCGACTCTCGTACGGCGTTCGATAGTATGGAACGTCGTTCGGTAAGATGCAAGCCATGCCTGCAGATCGCCCGACGGAGACCGCTGCCGCGCCCTCCCCCGCCCGGGGCCGCCGCCGAGCGTCGCACTCGCTCGACACCGTGCTGGCCGAGGCGATCGCGATCCTCGACGAGTCCGGGGAGTCGGCCCTCACGTTCCGCGCGCTCGCGGCCCGACTCGGCGGCGGTGTGGCGAGCATCTACTGGTACGTCGGCAGCCGCGACGAGCTGCTGGAGCGGGCGACCGACGAGGTCATGGGTCGGGTCCTCGCCGACAGCGAGCCGCTCACCCACGGGCCGGACCCGATCGACAACGTCCGCGCCGTCGCACTGGCCCTCTTCGACGAGTGCGTCCGCCGACCCTGGTTCGGCATCTACATGCTCCGCACGACCGGGGTGCAGCCCAACTCGATGGCGATGTACGAGCGCCTCGGGCAGCAGCTCATGGCTCTCGACCTGACGCCCCGGCAGCGGTTCCACGCCGTGTCGTCCATCGTCAGCTACGTCGTCGGAGTCGCGGCCGACCTGGCGCAGCCGCCGCCCCGCGAGTTCCTCGAGAGCGGGATGGAGAGGGGCGAGTTCCTCGAGCACCTGGCCGACCGCTGGCGCGCCCTCGATCCGGAGGAGTTCCCCTTCGGCCACCACGCGGCCGACGTCATGGCGACGCACGACGACCTCGACGTGTTCCGCTCCGGCCTCGACCTGCTGCTGGCCGGGCTCCGGCTGCAGGCGGGGCGGGGCTGAGGCCGGGTCAGCTCCTTGAGGTCCGCCGGATCGCGACCACGGTCACGTCGTCCGCCAGCAGCCCCTCGGCCGCCAGGCGGGTGACGCCGGCGACCGCGGCGGCGGCGGTCGCGGGGGCGGCGACGGCCGCGTCGGCCACCCGGTCGAGGGCGGCGAGGGAGCCGTCGAAGAGGTCGAGCACACCGTCGCTGCAGATCAGCAGCAGGTCGCCGGGGTCAAGCCGGAGGCCGGTCGGCTGCCACTCCTGCGTGCCGAGGAGGCCGAGCGGCAGGTGGGCGGAGGGGATGCGCTCGCGGGAGCCGTCGGTGCGGCAGACGATTCCAAGTCCGTGGCCGGCGTCGACGAGCGCGATGTCGCCGGTCGAGGCGCTGAGCCGCAGGTGGAGGAGCGTGACGAACGCGTCGTTCGCCGCCAGATCCGGCTCGACGACCCGGTCGATGAGCGCCATCGTCGCCGCGGGGCCGAGGGCGGGAGGAGTGACGCGCAGGGCGGCGCGGACCGTGGCGGCGATCATCGCGGCGCCGACCCCCTTGCCCATCACGTCGGCGACGGTGACGGCGAGCCCGTCGGGCGTGCAGCGCCAGTCGAAGAAGTCGCCGCTCACCGTCCCGCTCTGCACGCAGGCGCCGGCGACGTCGTAGCCCGGGAGGTCCGGGACCGAGCGGGGCTCGAGCCGCCGCTGCACCCTCTCGCCGTCGGCGAGCTCCTGCCGCGAGCGGGCGGCGCCGGCGGTGAGCATCTGCGCGACCTGCTCGCCGCTGAGCGACGCCATGCTGAACGACACCACGACCAGCAGCACCAGCGTGATCAGCGTGGTGGTCGGGGTCCCGAACCAGGTCGCGAACAGCTCGCTGCGCAGCCCCGCGGCCAGGAACACGGCGAACCGGAGCGCGTAGTAGAGGGAGAGGGCGCCGGAGCTCAGCAGCAGCGGCCAGCGCGTGCGCGAGCGCCCGGCGCCGAGCAGCGCGATCTCGCGGGTCGACAGGCCGATGAGGAGCGCCATCGACGCGAGGTAGAGCGGCCCTCCCGACCAGTCGTTGACGGCGGGCGAGTCGAGGCTGGACACGCCCGTCACCACCACGGTCGGAGCGACCACCAGCCACCACGGCGTCGGCCTGCCGCGGAGGGAGCGGCTCGCCGCCCAGACCGCGGCGGCGCCGGCCACGATGAGCCCGTTGCCGAGCGGATTCGCCCACACCTGGTCGGCCGTGCCGTCGCGGAGGTAGGCGAGCGAGCCGCCCATGAACAGCGCGAGCGCCGTGCACCACCAGAAGCTGAAGGACGAGCGCGTCGACCGGTAGGTGACTAGCGCGAACAGCAGGAAGAGGGTGAGGGCGGTGACCCCGAAGGCGACGCGGAGGGTCGTGGCATCGAGCAAGGCGGGTCCGTGGCCCTTCCAGGAGACCGAGCGGCGGAGCGGCGGACGGGCGCCGTGATCAAGGGGATCCTGGCACGGCGCGCGGGCCGCTCGGGGCGCGCCGTGGAGGCCGGCCCCGGGGATCCGCGGCAGTGCAGCCCGTCCGCCCACCCGACGGGGGGAGCAGGAGGGGAGCTCACCCGTTCGAGGAGAGACCACCGCCCTCGCGCTCGATACAGCATCGCGTGTACCGTCGCTCCCGTGCCCGCCACCGCGACCCTCACCCACTCCGCTGCTCTCGCGCGCCTCGGATCCGCCCTGGCCGACGAGACGCGGTCCCGGATCCTGCTCGCGCTGCGAGAGGCTCCGGCCGTCCCCTCCGACCTCGCGGACGCGCTCGGGGTCTCGCGGCAGGTGATGTCGAACCAGCTCGCGTGCCTCCGCGGATGCGGGCTGGTGGAGGCCGTGAAGGACGGCCGGTACACCTGGTACCGGCTGGCCGAGACCCGGATCGCCGGGGCGCTCGACCACCTGCTCCGCCTGGCCCTGGTCGTCGATCCGGACTGCTGCTGCGGCGACGACTGCCGCTGCGCATGAGCGCCCTGCGCGCTCCGCTCCTCCCCGCCCGCCGCCGCGTGCTGCAGAGGCGCATCCGCTGGATCGTCGGCGCGACGATCGGCTACAACGTGGTGGAGGGGATCGTGGCCCTCGCCGCCGGGACGGTCGCGTCGTCCACCGCGCTCGTCGCCTTCGGCCTCGACTCCGTGGTGGAGGTGCTCTCCGCCGCGGCCGTCGCCTGGCAGTTCTCGGGCCGCGATCCGGAGGCGCGCGAGCGCACCGCCCTGCGGGTGATCGCCGTCTCGTTCCTCGGCCTGGCCGCGTTCGTCGCCGTCGACTCGATCCGGGCGCTGCTCGGATTCTCGGAGGCCCAGCACTCGCCCGTCGGCATCGTGCTGGCCGCCGTCAGCCTGCTGGTGATGCCCGCGTTCTCCCTGCTCGAGCGCCGGACCGGCCGCGAGCTCGGCTCGGTCTCGGCCGTCGCGGACTCGAAGCAGACGCTCCTCTGCTCGTACCTCTCCGCCGCCGTCCTGGTGGGCCTGCTGCTGAACAGCACGCTCGGATGGACGTGGGCCGACCCCGTCGCCGGCCTCGTGATCGCCGCGGTCGCCGTCCGCGAGAGCCTGGAGGCCTGGCGCGGCGAGTCCTGCACGACGCCGATCTCCGCGCTCACGAGCGAGGACTCCGAGGCCTGCGGCTGCTGCTGACGGGGCGGTGCTGTTCCCTCGAGGAGGGCGGGCTGGGACGCTCCCCCGGACCGGTCGCGACGGCCGCGCGTCGGATCGCGCGCAGCCGTTGCACGCGGCGTGGGCCGCGGGCAGGCTGAGGCGCATGTTCGTGGTGGATCCTGGACCGTCTGAGGAGTTCGAGCTTCCGACGCCCGACGAGGTGACGGCACGCTTCGGCGGGCCCCTCTTCGCGCTGACGCCTCAGCCGTCGATCGAAGAGCTCGGCGTCTCGACCGTGAGTACCACGTCGGAGGGGCGGACCCACCTCGAGTCCGCATCCCTCTCCTACGCTCTGTGGCGGAATCCGGACGACCGCAGCGATCCGGTGAACCTGGCCGACCTCGACGACGACCTGCGGGCCGAGCTCGACGGGCCGCCGCGTCGGCCGCTCCCCGACAGCCTGATGAAGGTCCGCGAGCAGATGAGGCACCCGATGCTCTGGGAAGCCGTGAGGACCACGGTGCCCCTCGACTCCGACGGGCCCTGGGCTACTCCCGAGCAGGCGCTGGTGCAACACCTCGAGCACGTGCTGATCAATCAGTTCCGGAACGAGCGGGTGCGCGGCGGCCTGCCGGGAGACCTGCTCGGGCCCGTGACCGAGTCGGCCGTCGAGCACGGCGTCCCGGTCCTGGTGGACGGCGTGGCACGCGACGGGATGCGCGTGGACACCGACGCCCTCGTGGTCGGCCTCGGCGTCGCGTTCGAGGACCGCGTCCTCACTGCGGTCTTCGCCCGCGCCGAGCTGCCCTACCTGGAGACAACTTTCATCACGAGGCCTGCGGCCCTCTAGACGCCCGGCAGGTGGGTCTCGACGGGCGCTCGGAGGGGCGTCCGACCGCCACATCCCTCCTCCGAGCCGCGTCTTCTGGTCGGTGAGCTCGACGGATCGGCCGGGAGCGATCGCGGGGCGCCATACTGACCGGATGGATCGAGCGGAAGCCGACGAGCGGCGTCGGCTCAGAGCGCGGCGGAGCGAGCTGCGCTCGCGGATCGACGCGGATCCGCTCGCCCTCGAGGCGCGGCAGCTGCTCGCGCAGACCTATCGCGACGAGGGCTACGACGATCAGGCCGGCCGCTGGGGCGTCCTCGTGCCCGGGTGGACGACTGCTCGCGAGCGCCGGCTCTTCGTCGCAGTGATGGAGCGGACCGGAGCGAGCACGGAGGAGCGCCTGCGGAGACTGCTGGCGCTTCCGCCGGAGTCGCCGCTGGACCTCGGGGATCTCGGGGAGCTCATCGCGGACTTCGAGGCGGAGCAGGCCGAGGTCGAGCGGCCGCATCCGGACCTCGACGGGTGGCGGTGGATCGCGAACACCGGGCGGATCCTCTGCGGGATCGCACTGGTGCATGCGGTCGCGGCGATCCAGATGCTGCTGTCGGAGGCTCCGATGGAGGAGTTCCTCGTGGCCGCCCGACTCCTGCTCGTCGGAGTCGCGGCGCTGCTCGTCCTCTCCGCCGCCTTCTTCACGGCGGTCGTGGTCCGGCAACAGCGTCGCCGCCGACGGGAGAAGTGAGCGGCGGCGCTGTCGGACGGGCCTCGAGCCGTACACATGCCCGCGCTCAGGCCTCGAAGGGCAGCCTCTGCACCTGGCTGATCAGCGGCTCGGCGAATCCGGGAACCCGCACGACGATACGGAGGGCGGAGTAGGCCGCGGTGAGCGTGGCGGGGATCCGGGCCCGGAAGATCCCCGACGCGTCGGTGCTCGGTCGGAAAGCCGTGACCCAGGCGTCCGTGCCGCGGGGAACGCCCTGGAACTCGAACTGCTGCTGGAGCGGCGTCCCGTCGCCGGCGAGGAGCTCCAGGAAGACGTCGCCCGAATCGCCCACGCCCGTGAAGAAGACGTAGAGGGTGGGAGCCGCCGAGGTCGACGCCATCGCGGCGGGGGCGCCGACGACGGCGATCACGACCGGAGCGGCCCACGCGGCCTGCACCAGGGAGCGGCGCCGCGGATCGGCGACGGCGGGGCGGTCGGAGCTGAGCGGCATGCCGGGTCCTGTCGGATCGGGAGGGAGGCGCGGAGTCGCTGCGGAGAGCGGCCTCCCCAGTCTGAGGTCAGCCGCCCGCTCGCACACGGATCAGGGCACCCCCCGTTCAGCACCGCGGAGACGCCGATCAGCCGACATCCCGGCATCCCCTCACCGACGGCCTGCCCGCGCCTCGACGACGTGCCGGCACCCGATCCCGCCGCGCTCCAGCTCCTCGCGCTCGCGGCGGAGCCCGACGCGGACCCGCCGCGCCTCGGCCAGCGGCAGCACCGCCTCCGGATCGACGGTCGCCAGCAGGAGCGCCGCCCGCGACCTCGCCGCCACCCGCACGTCCAGGCACGGCGTCTCCTCGGCGAGCCCGAGCAGCGCGGCCACCAGCAGCTCCAGCTCGACCGCGGTCGCGTGGAGCACCAGAACCCGCGAGGCCGGGCTCGACGGGCGGCGGACCAGGAGCGTCGCTCCGGTCATCGTCGCCGCCCTCCCCTGCCCGGGACCGGTCCGGGACGTCCGCCCCGCCTCGGCCCTCGGCGACCGCCCGCGCGACGTCGGCGTGCACGCATGGGGTTCCTTCTCTCGTCCTGCTGCGGTGCGAACCGCGCCGCACCTCCATCCCACGACTCGGGCACCCCGGCCGGGGAGAGGGTTGCCACGCGCGCGTCGGCGGGTCAGGAGGCGCCGGGGCCACCGGGGATGAGAGGGTTGCGCGATGTCCACTGCGAGCGTGCCGTCGCCGCGCGCCGGAGTCCGGACCCGGCGCTTCCGGCGCCTCGCCCGCACGGGATTCGCCGTGAACGGACTGATCCACCTCCTGATCGGCGGCCTCGCCCTGCGCGTCGCGGTCAGCGACGAGACCTCGCGGGAGGCGGACGCGTCCGGAGCGATCGGGCGCATGGCCGACTCCCCCGTCGGGCTCGTGGTGGTCTGGGCTGCGCTGGTCGGGCTGGTCGCGCTCGGGCTCTGGCAGCTCTCCCTCGGCGGGCGCTCCTCCGCGCCGGGGCTCCCCGCCCGCCTGGGCCGCCGGATCGTCGAGTCGGGCAAGGGCTTCGCCTCGCTCACGCTCGCGGGCACCACGCTCGTCTTCGCGCTCGGCGGCTCGACGAGCTCCTCGGCCACGATCCGCCGCATCAACACCGAGCTGCTGACGAGCACGGTCGGCGTCGTGATCCTCGTGATCGTCGGCGGGATCGTGCTGGGCAGCGGGATCGGCTTCGTCGCGATCGGGATCCGGCGCGGCTTCCGCAAGCTCGTCCGCATCCCCGAGGGCCCGACTGGGACGGCAGTGCTGATCCTCGGCGCGACCGGCTACATCACGAAGGGGCTCGCTCTGGGCCTGGCCGGCGGGATCTTCGTGGTCGCGGCGCTGACCGGCGACGCCCGCCAGGCGACCGGGCTCGACGGGGCCATCCGCTTCCTCGACGTCCCTCCGTACGGCACGATCGCCCTGACCCTGGTCAGCGCGGGACTGGTCATGTACGGGCTGTTCCTCGTCGCCCGGGCGAAGCTCGCGAAGCTCTGAGCCGACGCGGCAGTCGTTCACAGTCGCCACCCATATCGCTGAGTATCGTTCGGAGAAACAGGAGGTCATCATGAACGGATCGTCATCGACCGGCGCGTTCGGCACCGGCACGCCCATCGAGAGCATCTGGCGCGCGATGGAGCAGGCCCGCTCCCGCATGGAGAAGCGCGTCGGCTCCCGGGTCGGCCGCGGGGACGTGCGCACCGCGGTGCTCGCGCTCCTCGCCGAGCAGCCCATGCACGGCTACCAGATCATCCGCGAGATCGAGGAGCGCAGCGGAGGCGACTGGAAGCCGAGCCCCGGCTCGGTCTACCCGACCCTCCAGCTCCTCGCGGACGAGGGCCTCATCACGGCCGACGAGCAGAACGGCCGCAAGACCTACACGCTGACCGACGCCGGCCGCGCGACGGTCGCCGAGCACGGCACCTCGACCCCGTGGAACGACTCCGACCACGTCGACTTCGGCGCCCTGCCCAAGGCGGGCCTCGAGCTCGCCCAGGCCGCGGCCCAGGTCGGACGCTCGGGCACCCCCGAGCAGATCCGGAAGGCCGTCGCCGAACTCGAGGACGTGCGCCGCCGCCTGTACGCGATCCTCGCGCAGGACTGACCCGGGTGGCCTCGGTCAGCCCGGGTCCTGCCGCCCCGGGCCACCGAGAGCGGGAGGACCGGCGGCGCTACCGCCGGATCCTCCGCTTCGCCGCGTGGCATCTCGCGGTCACCTGGTTCTTCGACCTGCTCCTGCCGCGGGTGGGGCTCACGCGCGTCGCGCTCCGCACCCGGCCCGGCCGGATGCGCCGCTTCGCCCGCAGCTTCCACGTGCTCGCGGTCGACCTCGGCGGCCTGATGATCAAGGTCGGCCAGTTCATGTCGTCGCGCCTGGACGTGCTGCCGCCCGAGATCACCCGCGAGCTGGAGGGGCTGCAGGACGAGGTCCCGCCCGTCCCGTTCCCGCGGATCCGGGCGCTGGCCGAGTCCGAGCTCGGGCTGCCGCTCGAGCGCGCGTACGCCGGAGTCGACGAGTCGCCCGTCGCCGCCGCCTCGCTCGGCCAGGCCCACCGCGCCCGGCTCTCCCCCGCCGACGCCGAGGACACCGGCTACTCCGCGGCCATCATGAAGGTGCAGCGGCCGGGGATCGACCAGATCGTCGAGGTCGACCTCGCGGCTCTGCGCCGCGTCGGCGGCTGGCTCAGCCACGTTCGCCTCGTCTCGGACCGCGTCGACGCCCCGGCACTCGTCGAGGAGTTCGCGGTCACCAGCCTCGAGGAGATCGACTACCTGCAGGAGGCGGCCAACTCCGTCCGCTTCGCCGCCGACTTCGCGGGCGACGCCCGGGTGGCCGTCCCGGACGTGGTCTGGGAGCGCTCGACCCGCAAGGTCCTCACGCTCGAGGACGTCACCGCGATCAAGATCACCGACCACGCCGCGCTGCTGGCCGCCGGGATCGACCCGCGGGAGGTCGCTCCGGTCTTCGCGGCCGTGATGTTCGACCAGCTCTTCACCAACGGCTACTTCCACGCGGATCCGCACCCCGGCAACGTCTTCGTCACGCCGACCCCTGGGGGCGAGCTGCCCTGGCGCCTCACCTTCATCGACTTCGGGATGATGGGCGAGGTGCCGCCGAGCACCCGCGCGGGACTGCGCCGGATGCTGATCGCCGCCGCCTCCCGCGACGGCAAGGGGCTCGTCGACGCGGCCCGCGCGGTCGGCGTCCTCCTCCCCTCGGCCGACTCCCGCGAGCTGGAGCGGGCGCTCACGCAGCTCTTCGCCCGCTTCGGCGGCATGGGCTTCGCCGAGCTGCGGGAGGTGGATCCGCGCGAGTTCCGCGACTTCGCCGTGCAGTTCGGCGACGTCGTGCGCGCTCTGCCGTTCCAGCTCCCCGAGAACTTCCTGCTCGTCATCCGCGCGATGTCGCTGACCTCGGGCGTCTGCAGCGCGCTCGACCCGGCCTTCAACCTGTGGGACTCGGTCGAGCCCTACGCGCAGCAGCTGATCCGCGAGGAGCGCGGCTCCGTCGTGCAGGACGTCGGCAAGCAGGCCGTCGACACGCTCGGCCTGATCTGGCGCCTGCCGCGCCGGCTCGACGAGCTCGTCACGACCCTCGACGACGGCGAGCTCGCGGTCACCGTCCCCACCATCGAGCGCCGGCTGAACCGGCTCGAGGGCACCGTCCGCCGCGTGATCTCGGCCGTGCTGTTCGCGGGCCTGCTGATCGCGGGCGCCGTCGTGCGCCCGGACGACAGCGGCTTCGGGACCGTGCTGATGATCGCGTCGGCGCTTCCGCTGCTGCACGCCCTACTGGCCCGCGGCCCGCGCGGCTGACGGCCGCCGTCGGACCGCGGCCGCCGCGTCGCATCCGTCACCTCCTCCGCCCACCTCACCGGCGGCGCGGTCGACATCGGCTACACGGACGCGGACAGCTGGCTCGCGCAGCACGGCACCGACTACGGGCTCTGCCAGATCTACGCGAACGAGATCTGGCACTTCGAGCTCGCCACCGAGCCGGGCGGCGACTGCCCGGAGCAGCTGCCCGACGCGAGCGCGACCTGAGCGGCTCTCCCGCGCTCCCGGGATCCGATGCGTCGCGAAAGGTCGTCATCGGAGGCGAAGGGGAGCCGTTCGCGACGCATCGATCGCGCAGGCGGCCGGGCTCAGCGGCTGGTGAGCAGCTCGACGAACTCGTCCGCCATCGCGAGCTGGGCGCTCAGCGCCTCGCGGCGCTCGCGGGCCTGCGCGACGAAGGCGTCGAGCTGCGCGCGGACCTCGGCCGGCGCGTCGTCGCCCTCGGCCTCGAGGGTGTCGATCACGCGGAGCAGCGCGGCCATCTCCTCCAGCGAGAAGCCGAGCGGCTTCATGCGGCGGATGAGGATCAGGCGGTCGTAGTCGGTGGACGTGTAGAGGCGGAAGCCGCCCTCGGTGCGGCCGGACGCCTTCACGAGGCCGATCTCGTCGTAGTGGCGCAGGGTCCGGAGCGAGAGGCCGGTCCGCTCGGCGAGCTCGCCGATGTGCATGGTGCCGATCCTGCTCACCCCTTCAGATCTACCCTTACGTGAGGGTAGGGTTGCCCGTGCTGCTGACACGCCTCTGCAAGCTTGGCATCCCCGCCCGCTTCCGCCGACCCGATGCCGCAGCCCTCCGCGCTCCTCGTCGAGCACCCCTCCCACTCCCTGGAGCCGCCGCGATGGCCCTCGCCTCGAAGACCCCTGCCCGCCCGCACGCCGAGCCCACCGTGATGACGGCGCTGCGCACCCCCCGCATCCTGACCCGCGAGGTCCTCGCCGGCCTCGTCGTCGCACTCGCGCTCATCCCCGAGGCGATCTCGTTCTCGATCATCGCGGGCGTGGATCCGCGGGTCGGCCTCTTCTCGTCGTTCGTGATGGCCGTGTCGATCGCGTTCCTCGGCGGCCGCCCCGCGATGATCACCGCCGCCACCGGCGCCGTCGCCCTGGTGATCGCCCCCGTCGCCCGCGACTACGGAATGGACTACTTCATCGCGACGGTGATCCTCGCGGGCGTGCTCCAGATCGTGCTCGGGCTGCTCGGAGTGGCGAAGCTCATGCGCTTCATCCCCCGCAGCGTGATGGTCGGATTCGTGAACGCGCTGGCGATCCTGATCTTCTCGGCGCAGATCCCCAACCTGATCGGCGTGCCCTGGCTGGTCTACCCGCTGGTCGCCGTCGGCATCGTGATCATGGTGGTGATGCCGCGCCTGACGAAGGCCGTTCCGGCGCCTCTCGTCGCCATCGTCCTCATCACCGCGGCGGTCGTCGTCACGGCGGTCGCCGTCCCCACCGTGGGCGATCAGGGCGAGCTGCCCCGCAGCCTCCCCGAGCTGTTCCTGCCGAACGTACCGCTGACCTGGGAGACCTTCACGACCATCGCGCCGTACGCCGTCGCGATGGCGCTCGTCGGGCTCCTCGAGTCGCTGATGACCGCGAAGCTCGTCGACGACATCACCGACACCCCCTCCCGCAAGACCCGCGAGTCACTCGGGCAGGGCGCCGCGAACGTGCTCTCCGGCCTGTTCGGCGGCATGGGAGGCTGCGCGATGATCGGCCAGACGATGATCAACGTGAAGGCGTCCGGCGCCCGCACCCGCATCTCGACCTTCCTCGCCGGCGTGTTCCTCCTGATCCTCGTCGTCGCGCTCGGCGACCTCGTCGCGATCATCCCGATGGCCGCGCTGGTCGCGGTGATGGTGATGGTCTCGGTGGCGACCTTCGACTGGCACAGCATCCGCCCGTCGACCCTGAAGCGGATGCCCGTGGGCGAGACGGTCGTCATGATCGCCACGGTCGTCGTGGTCGTCCTCACCCACAACCTGGCGATCGGAGTCGTCGTCGGCGTCCTCGCCGCCATGGTCGTCTTCGCCCGCCGGGTCGCCCACTTCGCCACCGTCGAGCGCACCCTCTCGGCCGACGGATCGACGGCCCACTACACGGTGACCGGCGAGCTGTTCTTCGCCTCCAGCAACGACCTCACCACGCAGTTCTCCTACGCGGAGGACCCTGCGCACGTCGTGATCGACCTCTCCGGCTCCCACATCTGGGACGCCTCGACCGTCGCCGCGCTGGACGCCGTCACGACCAAGTACGAGCGCCACGGCACCCGCGCCGTGATCGAGGGCATGAACGACGCCTCCACCCGGATGCACGGCCGCCTCGCCGGGAACCTCGGCGCGGGGCACTGAGGGTCGGGGCTGCGGGACCGCACGCGCAGCCCCTCAGAGCGGCGCGAGCACCAGCGACCAGAGCCAGCGCCCGCCGACGACCCGGTGCACGACCACGAACAGGGCGGTGATCGCGAGTCCGACCGGCAGCAGCACGGCGCCGGCCGCGAGGCGGTCGGCGGGCACGGCGAGCAGCAGGCCGAGCGGCACCGACGCGCAGGCTGCGACCAGCGCCGCGACGAGAGCGGCGCGGCGGTCCCGGGTCGGCTGCGGCACGACGCCGATCCGGTGCCGGACCAGCCAGTGGGCGAGGGCCCACGCGGCCGTGGTCCCGAGGGCGGTGCCGCCCGCGATCGCCGGCACGACGAGTTCGGCAGGCAGGAGGAGCCCGCCGACGAGCGCCCCCACGGCGACGCCGACGGCCGAGACGACCTGGGTCGCCAGCGAGTCGCGGGCCCGACCCAGCGCGAACATCGCCCGGTTGAGGACGTAGGTCTGGCTGAAGCCGACCAGGCTCAGGGCGAGCAGCTGCAGGACTCCGCCGATCACCGGTGTGCCGAAGACGAGCTGCGTGAGCAGTGGCGCCGCCGCGACGAACAGGAGCGTCGCGAGCAGAGTGACGGCGAGCACCGCGTCCTCGGTCCGTCGGAGGTTCACCGCCGCGGCCGCCCGATCGCCGCGGTGCAGGTCCCGGCTGAGCGGCGTGAACATCGCCGTGGCGACGGAGACGACCAGGATGCCGTGCGGCAGCAGGAGCAGCAGCTGCGCGCTCGAGAAGGAGTTGAGGCTCGGCCCGTCGACGCCGGCGCGGTTCATGGCCTGGCCGGCCGCCGTCGCCGCGTTCGAGACGACGATGTACGACACCTCTGCGACGAGGGCGCCGAGGAACACCCAGACCGCGTCCCGCGACACTCCGCCGAGCCCGGCGACGCCGAAGCGCGGCCGCAGGCGGACGCCGACGGACCGCGAGAACGCGACCGCGATCACCCCCTGCACCACGATCGCCGCAGTGGCAGTGCCGCACAGGAGCGCCACCATCTCCGGCGTCCACTCGTCGGCGGGTGTCGACGCCGCCTCGGGGTGGATCAGGAGGAACACCGCGATCCCGAGCACCGAGATCACGTTCGCGCAGGCGGGCGCCCACGCGCCCGGCCCGTACTTCTCGGCGGAGTTGAGCAGCTGCGAGAAGACGGCGAAGACGATGTAGAAGAAGATCTGCGGCAGGCACCAGTAGGCCATCTGGGTGGCGAGCAGAGCCCAGTCGGCCGACCAGCCCCCGGCGTAGAGCCCGACGATCAGCGGCGCCGCGAGCGTGCAGGCGGCCGTGAGGAGCGCCGCTCCGCCGAGGCACAGGGTGAGCAGCCGCTCGAGGGTCCGCACGCCCTCCGGTCCGTCGGCCCGCGCCCGGACCATCTGCGGCACGAGCACCGCGCCGAGCACCCCGCCCGCGATGAGCCCGTACAGGTAGGTGGGCGCGGAGTTCGCGACCTCGAACACCTGCCCGCCGACCGACGCGCTCGTGCCGCCGACCGCCACGACCAGGAGCGCCAGCCGGACGAACCCGAGGATCCGCGAGACGAACGACGCGACCACCATCCCCCCGGTCGCGCTGCGCATCCGGGCAGCATAGGCGGTGCGACCCGGGTCGCCACCGACCGCGGCGCCCGCCGGGGTCGATGCGTCACGAACGGTCGTCACGGGCGCGGGAGAGGGGCCGATCGTGACGCATCGATCTCGGGGAGGGCGGGAGGCGGGAGGGCCCGCGGGCGGCGCTAGACGCGCACGGGCGCGACGGAGGCGCGGCGGATCAGCCGCGTCTCCAGCTCCATGCGGGTGGCCGAGGCTCCCGAGGCGAGCAGGGTCGCCGACCGGTGCGCCTGGTGCAGCATCCGGAAGGCGATGGCGCCCATCTCGCCGATGGGCTGCTGGATCGTGGTCATCGGCGGGGTCGCCCAGGCCGACTCCTCGACGTCGTCGAAGCCGATGACGCTGAGGTCTCGCGGGATGCGGAGGCCGGCGTCGTCGGCGGCCTCGTAGACGCCGAGCGCCATCACGTCGGAGCAGGCGAAGAAGGCGGTCGGCGCGTCCGGCTCGGCGAGCATCAGCCCGGCGGCCTCGCGGGCCAGCTCGCGGTCCCAGTCGCAGTAGGCGACGCGCGGATCCTCGACCCCGGCGGCGCGGAGCGCGGTGGTGAAGCCGTCGATCCGGGCGCTGCTGTAGAGCTGGGTGCGGGTGCCGCCGAGGACGCCGAAGCGGGTGTGGCCGGCGTCGAGGAGGTGCTCGGCGGCCATGCGGCCCCCGTCCCAGTTGGTCGCGCCGACGCTCGCGACGTCGGCCGGCGGCCGCGTGCTGGGGTCGACGACGACGACGGGCAGCTCGGCGGTGGTCAGCAGGTGCAGCTGCGCGGCCGAGACGTTGACCAGCACCACGATGGCGCCGAGCGAGGGGCGGCGGAGGAGGCGGCTGATCCAGGCGCCGTCGTCGCGGGCGCGGGTGAGCACCAGGTCGACCCCGGCGGCGGAGGCCTCGGCCTCGATCCCCTCGAGGACCGGTCCGATCCAGGTGCCGCCGATGTGGCCGACGACGACGTCGACGATCTGGGCGGAGTGCGGATCCTCGACCGGCGGGCGCAGGCGCGGGCGGCGGCGGTAGCCGAGCGCGTGCGCCGCCTCCATCACGCGCAGGCGGGTCGCCTCCGAGACGTCGGTGCCGCCGTTGAGCACCTTCGAGACGGTGGGGACGCTCGTCCCGGCGCGCTCGGCGATGAGCGCCATGGTCGGGCGCGTGGTCGCTCCGGAGACGTCGTCGTGGTCGGGCATGTGCTCACCGTAGCGGATGCCGACTTTCGCAACTAGCCCTGCGGCAGGACGGCTTGCTCCCGCCGGGAACCGCGGTGCATGATGGTCGGACGCTGGGGCTCCCGCGCAGAAGTTGCGCAAGTCCTGTTCGATGACGAACCGCGGAGCGATCCGCCCGCACGTGAGGACGACGATGACCGACCACTCCCCGACCACTCCCGGCAAGACGGCCCTCGTCGTCCGAGGGGGCTGGGACGGCCACCAACCGGTCGAGGCGACCGAGCTGTTCCTGCCGTTCCTCCGCGACAACGGCTACGACGTGCGCGTCGAGGAGTCGACCGCCGTGTACGCCGACGAGGCCTACATGCGGACGGTCGACCTGATCGTGCAGTCGAACACGATGACCTCCATCCAGTGGGAGGAGTTCCTGGGCCTCCGCGCGGCGGTCGAGCGCGGCACGGGCCTCGCCGGCTGGCACGGCGGGATCGCCGACTCCTACCGCGACAACTCCGACTACCTGCAGCTGATCGGCGGCCAGTTCGCCTCGCACCCCGGCAAGCACCCGGACGAGCGCACCGGCGAGCAGTCGGACAACTACATGCCGCACACGATCGAGATGACGGCCCTCGCCGCCGACCACCCGATCACGCAGGGCATCACCGACTTCGAGCTGGTCACGGAGCAGTACTGGGTGCTGCACGACGACTACAACGACGTGCTCGCCACGACCACGCAGGCCGTCCGCCCGTGGGACCCGTGGAAGCGCCCCATCACCTCCCCCGCGATCTGGACCCGCCTCTGGGGCGAGGGCCGCATCTTCGTCTCGACGCCGGGCCACCGCGTCGAGATCCTCCAGGACGACAACGTCCGCACGATCATCGAGAGGGGAATGCTGTGGGCGTCCCGCTGAGAGTCGGCATCATCGGCGTCGGGAAGATCAGCGAGCAGTACCTCGCGAACCTCCCGACCTTCCCCGGCCTCCGCCTCGTCGCGGTCGCCGACCTGAACCAGGAGCGGGCGCAGCAGGTCGCCGACGAGCAGGGCGTCCGCGCCCTCACCGTCGACGCGCTGATCGACGACCCGGAGATCGACGCGGTGCTGAACCTCACGATCCCGGCGGCGCACGTCGAGATCGGCACCCGCGCCCTGAAGGCGGGCAAGCACGTCTTCGCCGAGAAGCCGCTCGGGCTGAACCCGGCCGAGGCCGCGCCGATGCTCGACCTCGCGGACGAGCTGGGCCTGCGCTTCGCGAGCGCCCCGGACACGGTGCTCGGGACCGGCGTGCAGACCGCGCGCCTCACCCTCGACTCCGGCGCGATCGGCACCCCGATCGCCGCGCAGGTGCACTGGGCCGCTCCCGGCCACGAGCGCTGGCACCCGGCGCCCGAGTTCTACTACCAGCCCGGCGGCGGCCCGCTGCTGGACATGGGCCCGTACTACCTGACGGCGCTCGTGCACTTCTTCGGGCCGGTCGTCCGCGTCACGGGCCTGGCCACCCGCTCCGACCGCCCGCGCACGATCGAGACCGGGCCGAAGGCGGGCACGCCGATCGAGGTGACGATCGACACGCACATCACCGCGCTGCTCGAGCACGCGAGCGGAGTCGCCACCACCGTCACCGTGAGCTTCGAGGTCTGGCGCAGCCGGGCCCCGAAGTTCGAGGTCTACGGCACCGAGGGCACCATCTCGGTCCCGGATCCGAACATGTTCTCGGACCCGGTCGAGGTCGCCGTCCGCGACGAGGACTGGCGGGTCGTCCCCGACTCCGCCGGCGTGATCGACACCGGTCGCGGAGTGGGACTGGCCGACCTCGCGGAGGCGATCGCGGAGGACCGCCCGCACCGCGCCTCCGGCCGCGTGGCCCTGCACGTGCTCGAGATCATGGACGCCGTGCTCCGCTCGAACGTGGAGAAGGCGGTCGTGACGATCGCGAGCACCGCCGAGAAGCCCGACGTGATGCCGCTGCGCACGGCGGGCTCGATCGGCGCCTGACAGCGCCGGGGGGCGACGACGGGAGGCGGGGGATCGCCGCCAGCGCGTCGCTCCCCGTTCGGGGGTGACGGCGGGGGGCGACGCCGTAGACTCGGCGGATCGACGGTCCTCAGCCGCCGCCGCACGCGGAGGGGGATCGGCCGTGGCAGTCGGCTTCCGGCGGAGCGGTGAGCTCCGTGCCCTCGCGCGCCCCCGGCTCCGGGCGGCCGGCGACCCGCTCTCCCCCGAGGACCACCGCTCCCGGCTGTCCGGTTGGCTCAGCATGCCCGGCGGGCCGGGTCTCGTGCGCCCCTCCGCCCTCGCTCCGGCGTGGGAGGCGCCCCTGCTCCGGCTCGTGCGCGCCGGGGCGCCGGCGGAGGACCTGCACGAGGCGACCACCGGCTCCCCCGAGGGCTCGCGCCTCGCGGCCGTCGTCGAGCTCGTCCGCGACGCCCTGCACTCCGCGGACGACGATCGCGCTCTGCGGCTCACCGGCTGGCTGGTGCGCATCCGCTACGACCCGTCGGCCGACTCCTTCCTCCGCCGCTACGGGATCGCGCTGACCGTCCGCCTGCCGCTGAGCGGCGGCCTCGACGTGGAGGTGCCGCTCGACGCCCCGGCGCTGCGCCTGCTCTACGCCGAGCTGGCAGCACCGATGGATCCGACCGCGGCTGTCGTGGCGGTCGAGACCCTGGAGCCGTCGACCCTCGCGGCGTCGACGCTCGCCTCCCTCTACTCCGCCCGCCGCCGCTGGAGCGACGTGGCCGAGTTCTCGGCGCCCGTCGAGAACGTGGACGCCGCCTCCGCCGCGGTGCTCATCCGCCGCGGCGTCGCTCTCCGCGAGCTCGGCCTGATCGAGGGCGCCCTCGAGGCGTTCGACCGCGTGGTGCGCCCGACCGTCACCAGCGCGCGTCCCGTGGAGCTGCGGGCGGAGGCGCTGCTCGAGCGCGCGAGCACGCTCCTCTCGGACGGGCGCACGGCTCCTGCTCGGCGCGATCTGGAGCGCGTGCTCTCCCGCTACCCGGACAGCGCCGCGGCGCACGAGCTGCTGGCGGTCACCGGGCGCTGACGCGACGGAGGGGCGCACCCTCTGCAGGATTCGCCCCTCCGGGGAGTGCGTCGGCTCAGTGCGTCGGCTCAGCCCTCGGCCTTCGAGGGCTTGCCCTCGGCGGGCAGGACCTCGTGCGGGGTGTCGCGCTCGTCCTCGCCCTCGGCCTGCGACGGCTTGTCGGACTGGTCGTCCGGGTCCTCGACGGGGCTCGGGGTCTGGTCGCTCATCGGAGTCCCTCCGGCTCGTCGGACGTAGCGGACGGCTCGGGGTGCGCCTCGAACTCCATCCAGGCGCGGTCCAGATCGGCCTGCGCCGACTCGGGCTCGCTGGCGAAGTAGCCGTCGTAGATCGCGCGGCCGCCGTGCTCGGGCAGGTCGTCGCGACCGCCGAAGGCCTGCGCGAAGCGGCCGACCTCGTCGTCCCTCTTCTGCTGATCCCGCAACCAGGCGGGGAAGGTCTGCGTCATGGTGACACCTCTCTCTCCTGCCCTCCAGCCAATCGCCCGCCGCGGATCCGGGCAAGCCCTTCCGCCGCGGGCCCCGAGGGGCCAGGCTCCGCCCTGGAGAAGCGGCGCTCCGCCCTGGAGGAGCGGCGCTCCGCCCTCTAGAGGACATGTCCGCTACAGGGCGCCCCCGCCCCCGCCGCGGAGGAGAGCCGGCCCCTAGCGTGAGCCCGTGACCGACCCCGCTTCTCCGCGCCCCGCCCGCACCGCCGCGGGTCTGCGCCGCACTCTGCTCGCTCTGACCGCGACCGTCGCCCTGCTCGCCGGCACCGCGGCTCCCCTCGCCTCCGCCGAGCCGGACCCGGTGCCGGTCGGGAACGACCACCTCGCCAACGGCGTCGCCGCCTGGGGGCGCTACCTCAACGGGGAGTGGGACGTGCCGGCGGGCATGTCCGACCTCACGGACGTCGCGAGCAGCTACAGCCACACCCTCGCGCTCCACACCGACGGCACCGTCGAGGCCTGGGGAGCGGATCTGGAGGGCGAGCGGGACGTGCCGGCCGAGCTCCGCGAGGTGACCGCGATCTCGACCGGGTACCTCCACAGCATCGCCCTCACGATGGAGGGGACGGTCGTCGCGTGGGGCGACGACCGTCAGGGCCAGACCGACGTCCCGGCCGGACTCGGCGGCGTGACCGCCGTCGCCGCGGGCAGCTACCACACCCTCGCTCTGCGGGGCGACGGGACCGTGGCGGCCTGGGGCTCCGATCAGTTCGGAGCGACCGACGTGCCGGCGGGTCTCTCCGGAGTGGTCGCGATCGCCGCGGGCGGCTGGAACAGCCTCGCGCTGCGCGCCGACGGGACGGTCGTGGCGTGGGGCGGCGACGACAGGGGCGCGTACACCGCCCCGGCAGGCCTCCGCGACGTCGTCGCCGTGTCGGTCAGCTACTCCCACAGCCTCGCCCTGAAGCGGGACGGCACCGTCGTCACCTGGGGCGACCCCGCCGACTCCGGCTTGCCGCGGGTCCCCGCCGATCTCGGCGGCATCACCGCGATCGCCGCCGGCATCGGCTTCAGCGTCCTGCTGACGTCCGACGGCACCGTCGTCTCCCTGCACCCCGACGGCGACACGGAGCTGGACGTCCCGGCCGGGATCACCGGCGCCACCGGCATCGCGGTCGGCTTCAACCACGCCTTCGCGATCGGCCCGCTGCCGACCCTCACCGCCGACACCGCCGAGACGCTCGTCACGACCGGGACCCGCTACTCCGCGACCTTCACGGCGTCCGGCCCGGCCGCGACCTTCGAGGTCTCGTCCGGCGCCCTTCCCGCGGGGGTGACCCTCTCGCCGGAGGGCGTCGTCTCGGGCAGGCCGACCACCGCAGGCGACTCCACCTTCACGGTGAGCGCGCGGAACGCGTACGGCACCACGGCCGGCGTGCCGCACACGGTCAGCGTGGTCCCCGCGAACACCCCGCCCGTCGTGACGGTCGCCTCCGCCACCGACGGCGCCTCCTACGAGAAGGGCTCGGAGCCGAGGGCCGCCTGCGCGATCACGGATGCGGAGAGCGGAACGTTCAGCGAGGAGGCCGTCGTCACCGGCACGCTCGTGAACGGCCTCGGCACCCGCACGGCGACCTGCACCTGGACCGACCCCGGAGGACTGACCACGACCGCCGCCGCGACCTACCGGATCGTCGACACCGGCGTCCCCACCATCGCCGCGACGACCGCGCCGACGGCTCCGAACGCCGCGGGCTGGTTCCGCTCCCCCGTCTCCGTCGGCTTCTCCTGCGCCGACGGCAGCGGCTCCGGGATCCGCAGCTGCACCCCCGCGCGGATCCTGCGCGAGGGCCCCGGCCAGAGCGTCACCGGCACCGCCGTCGACAACGCGGGCAACCGCGCCACGACGACCCGCAGCGGCATCGCCATCGACACCACGAAGCCGCAGCTCTCGTTCACGTCGAGGCCCGAGGGGTCCTACCCCTTCGGCACCGTGCTCCCGGAGGCGCGCTGCCTCGCGGACGACGCGCTCTCGGGCCTCACCGGCGACTGCGTGATCACGGGCGGCGGCCGCTCCGTCGGACCGCACGTGTACCGGGCGACCGCGACCGACCGGGCGGGCAACGTCTCGACCCTCACCGCGTCCTACACCGTGACCCCGTGGACGATCGGCGGGCTCAGCACCTCGGTGAAGAGCGTGGCCGCCGGAGCCGCGACCGGCATGACGTTCCAGGTGACCTCGACGTCCTCCGCGGGAACGTTCCGCCACTCCGCCCTCGCCGACGCGCGCAGCGTCACGCAGAAGCAGACCTCCTGCACCGCCGGCGCCGTCCTCACCGAAGCGCCGACGACCACCCTGACCGGACGCCTCCGCTACGACACCGCGACGAACCGCTACGTGAAGGCGTGGACGGTGCCCGCGAAGCGGGGCACCTGCTGGACGCTGACGGTCACGACGGCGGACGGCAGCACGGGGAGCGCCCGGTACTCGGTGAAGTAGCGGCGCCGGACGGCCGCCGCGGTCCGGTCAGGCTCCCGCCGCGGCGTACCGCTCCGCGAGCACGCGGAACGCGGCGGCCAGCTCGGGCGGCTCGGCCCCGGCCATCGGAGCGTCGAACCGGCCGAACGACGCGGCGAGCGCCTCCCACGACCAGGCGCCGAGGGCGAGTCGGCAGCCCGCGTCGCCGAGGTCCTCCACCTCCCCGTCGCCCGCGTAGGGCAGGACCTCGGCGGCGGGCGCCTCCAGCACCACCGAGCCGCGGCACGGCCACCCCTCCCCGGGCGCTCCGCCGCGGAACCGCGCCTCCAGGAACTCGGCGGGACTCCGGACCGGCAGCGCCCGGCGGCGGAAGCGGGCACCGCGGGGTGAGCGCGGCTCGAGCCGGTCGACGCGGAACACCCGCCAGTCGTCGCGGTCGAGGTCGAAGCCGATGAGGTACCAGCGGCCCTGACGCGCGACCAGGTGGTGGGGCTCGACGCGGCGCACCGCCTCCGCGTACGCGAAGCGGAGCACCTCCGAGGCCCGGACGGCCGCCGCGACCGCGACCAGCCGCTCCGGAGGGACTGCGGGGGCCGGCGCCGTCGCGACCGTGAAGCGCAGCGCATCAGCTCGGGGCCGGAGCCGGGCGGGCAGGACCTGCCGCACCGTCGCCAGCGCACGGGCCGACGCCTCCTCCAGCCCCGCGACCGGCGCGCGCAGGGCGGCGGTGAGGGCGAGCACCTGCTCGTCGTCGAAGAGCAGCGGCGGGAGCTCGGCGCCGGCCTCGAGCCGGTACCCGCCGTCGGGGCCCTTCGCCGAGTCGATCCGGTAGCCCATCGTGCGGAGCCGGTCGACGTCGCGACGCACCGTGCGCGGCGCGATCCCCAGGCGCTCCGCGAGCACTCCGCCCGGCCAGTCGCGGCGGGTCTGCAGGAGGGAGAGGAGCAGGAGGAGCCGCTCGGTCGTCGTGGGCACGTCCCGAGGGTATTCCGAGAAGAGGACCGTCACCGTCCTCTTCTCCTGGGAGCGTCGGGGCACCGGGTGATCGACCCGGCACGACTGCGAGGAGCGCACCATGAGCATCACCACGACGACCCACCTCAACTTCCGCGGACAGGCCCGCGAGGCACTGGAGTTCTACGCCTCGGTCACGGGAGGCCGGGTCGACGCGATGTCCTACGCGGACGCGAACGCTGTCACCGCGCCCGACGAGGCCGACCAGCTGATGTGGGGCCAGGTCGTCTCCGAGGCCGGCTTCCGCGTCATGGCGTACGACGTCCCCGCGCACACGGCTTACGACTCGGGCACGATCCCGGTGTTCGTGTCGCTGCGCGGCTCCGACGCCGACGAGCTGCACCGCCTCTGGGACGGCCTCTCGGAGGGGGCGGCGGTCGTCGTGCCCCTGGCCCCGGCGGCCTGGTCGCCCCTCTACGGGATGCTGCGCGATCGCTTCGGAGTGACGTTCGTCGTCGACCTCGAGGTCGCCTGGGGCTGAGGCCCGCGGGCTCGGCGGCGGGGCGCGTCCCACTGCGGACGCGCCGGCCGCCGACTCGGTACGCTCAGCACCGGATCCGGTCGGAGGGACGCTGCATGCTGGAGACGATCTCCGAGGCCCTCTCGCTGGTCACCCTCCCCCTCGGCGTGCTGTTCCTGCTCGCCGCGTTCGTCGCGGCGCTGATCGACGGACGCTGGCTGACGACGACCGCCTACCTCGAGGAGGGGCCGCCCCTCGCGCTGCACTGGGTGACCCGGGCCGGCGAGGTCCGGTCGCGTCCGCTGTCCGCCGGGGACCCGCTGACGCCGACGCGGTCGGACCAGCGGGAGGTGCACTACCGCGAGGAGGATCCGCACCGCATCCGCCTGCACCGGTGGAGCGACGCGGTGCGGGCGCTGCGCCTGACCGGCCTGATCCTGCTCGCGGCGGGCGTCGTCCTCGGGATCCTGTCGACGGCGCTGGCGGTCCTCGCCTAGGCGGCGCTCCGTGCGCGAGGATCGGACCCGTGGATGCGGAACGGGTTCTCGGAGACGGTCGGGCCGACGGGGTGTGGTGCCGGCTCGGGGAGCCGCTGACGGTCGCGCAGATCGCTCGCGGCGGGCCCGCGTGGCTGTGCCTGGACGCGCAGCACGGCGCGTTCGACGACGCCGCGGTCCTCGCCTCCCTGCGCGCGCTCGGCGCCGTGAGCGGGAGGCCGCCCGTCGGCGTCCGGGTCGCCGGGCTCTCCGACGCGCTGATCGGCAGGGCGCTCGACGCCGCAGCGGACGTCGTCGTCGTCCCGATGATCGAGACGGTCGAGGAGGCGCTCGCGGCCGTCCGCGCCGCGCACTACCCGCCGCTCGGCCGCCGCAGCTGGGGGCCGATGACCGATCTCTGGGGCGCCGCTCCCCCGTCGGCCGCCGAGGCGCGCACCGCGCTCTGGGTCATGATCGAGACGCAGGCCGGCCTCGACGCCGTTGATCGGATCCTCGCGGTGCGGGGCGTGAGCGGAGTCTTCGTCGGCCCGTTCGACCTCGCGATCGGCCTCGGACGGGACCTGTCCGACCTGCTCGCCGCGGACGGACCGGACGACCCGCTGCCGAGGATCGCCGCGGCGGCCCGGCGCGCGGGCAAGGGCGCCGGGGCCTACGCGGGCGACCGCGAGCGCGCCGGGCTGCTGCGAGCGCTCGGCTTCACGAGGGTCGCGGTCGCGACGGATCAGTCGCTGATCGCGCTCGGCACCGCGGCGGCGCTCGACGCGGACGCCGCCGACTCCGGCTGCTGAGCCCGAGGCCGGGAACGGGGCCGGACGCCGGTCACCGGCGAGCGCTCCCGCCGGGGGGATGCACGGGCTCCGGCGGCTCGGGGACGAAGCGGAGGCCGCCGGCGGAGTTCGCGAGATCGGTGAGCGCCGAGATCCAGGCGGGGTTGATGCGGGGCATGCGGCCGCCCGCGTAGGTGTAGCGGAGCGTGTGCGAGGGGTGCAGCCAGATCGCGCTGCGGCCGTCGCTCATCCCGTTCTCGTCGCGCCAGGTGAGCAGGCACGACTCCCCCCGGCGCAGCTTCGCGGTGAGGACGATCTGCAGGTGGGCGAGCACCCGGTCCTCGACGTCGATCTCGACCGATCCGTCGTAGTGCAGCTTCCCCATCGGCGTCTCCCGGCCTCGTCCTCGGAGGACGGGCGCGCCTCCGGCCCACCATCCTCGGGTGTCGTCCAGTGACCAGTTCGGGGCGGCGACAACCGGCGGATCAGCTGGTATCGGCGGATCCGCTGGTCTCGACGGGGCGGGGCTCAGGCCGGCGGGTTCGCCGCCATGAAGTCGCGCATCGGCAGCAGGTTCTGGAGGGGCGCGAAGTACCCGAAGCGGGGCAGGTCGAAGACCACTCCCGCGACTCCGGAGGATCCCATCGCCGCGATCCACTCGAGCGCGGCCGGCATCGGCACCTTCAGCACGCGCGACGCGTCCTCGTCGGAGAGGCCGGCGTGCAGCGCCCCGGCGCGGGCGCGCTCCCCCGTGGTGAAGGCGAAGACCATCGGCCCCGACTCCAGGCCGCCGACGAAGGGGGTGGGCGCGTCGTCCGGCCCCCGCGCGATGAAGCACCACATCGGCAGGGCGTAGACGCTGCGCCAGAGCGCGTCCATCGCGGCGAAGCTCTCGGGGTCGGCGCGCAGGGCCTCCGCCCGGGCGTCGATCTCGACGGTCTGATCCATGGGGCTCCCCTCGGCGCCGGCGATCGGCGCGGACCTCCACGCTAACGATGCTCCCGCTGGGCCGCACCCGCGATCGATCCGTCAGCAGCGGCCCGTCCCCGCGGCGGGCACGGGCCGCGGGCGACGGATGGACGCGGCGGCGGAGGCGCGACCCGTCCGCTGATCCCCTCGGCCACTGGCCCCGTCCAGGCGGTTAGGTTAGGTTAACCTTCGCAACCCCCACCACCCCCTTCGAAGGATCGCCGTGCCCGCCACTCGCACCCCCCTCCGCCTGACCGCCGTCGCCTCGCTCGGCCTCGCCGCGCTGCTGCTCACCGCCTGCTCGGGAGGAGCCGACGCCGGCTCCGAGGGCACGTCCGAGAGCAGCGCCGCCGAGAGCAGCGAAGGCTTCCCCGTCACCGTCGACCACGCCTTCGGCAGCACCACCGTCGAGTCGGCCGACCGCGTCGTCGCGACGAGCTGGACCAACCAGGACGTGGCGCTCGCGCTGGGTGTGACCCCGGTCGGCTTCACCCGCGCCTCCTACGGCGACGAGGACGGCGACGGCCTGCTGGTGTGGACGAAGGAGGCGCTCGACGCCTCCGGCGCCGAGACCCCGACCCTGTTCGACGAGACCGACGGCGTGCCCTTCGAGGCGATCTCGGACCTCAGCCCGACCGTGATCCTCTCGGCCTACTCCGGCATCACCCAGCAGGACTACGACACCCTCAGCCAGATCGCCCCCACCGTCGCCTACCCGGGCCTGCCCTGGGGCACGACCTGGCAGGACTCCGCGAAGCTCGACGGCGCCGCGCTGGGCCTCGAGGACGAGGCCGTCGCGAAGGTCGGCGAGATCGAGAGCGACATCACGCAGACCACCGCGTCCTACCCGCAGCTCGCGGGCACCACGTTCATGTACGGCTGGTACGACCCGACCGACGCGAGCACCTTCACCTACTACACGCCGAACGACGCGCGCGTGAAGTTCGTCGAGGACCTCGGTCTCGACGTCGCCCCGAGCGTCGCCGAGCTCTCCGGCGACTCGGAGGCGTTCAGCGGCACCATCAGCTCCGAGAACGCCGACCAGCTCGACGCCGACGTGCTCGTCGTCTACGGCGACGACACGACCCTCGCCGCACTGCAGGCCGACCCGCTGCTCTCCAAGATCCCGGCCGTCGAGCGCGGCTCCGTCTACGTGCTGCAGGACGGCTCCTCCGCCGCCATGGCCACCTCGTCGCCGAACCTGCTCAGCATCCCGTGGGTGCTCGACGAGTACACCGCCGGCCTCGCCGCGGCCGCCGACAAGGTGTCGTGACCCGCACCGCACCCACCCGGAAGACGAGGGCGACCGCGCTGGCGGTCGCCCTCGTCGCGCTGGCCGTCGCCTCGGTCCTCTCGCTCGTGTACGGCTCCCGCGAGATCCCGCTCGGCGAGGTCTGGCCGGCGCTCACCTCGCCCGATCCGGCGTCCATCGTCGACGCAGCGGTGCAGGGGCGGGTGCCGCGGACGGTCCTCGCGATCCTGGTCGGCGCCGCGCTCGGGCTCGCCGGAGCCGTGATGCAGGGCCTGACCCGCAACCCGCTCGCCGATCCGGGCATCCTCGGCCTCAACTCCGGCGCATCGCTCGCGGTCGTGCTCGGGATCGCCGGGGTCGGCGCGACGAGCCTGCCGCAGTTCATCTGGCTCGCGTTCCTCGGAGCCGCCGCCGCCGGGGCGTTCGTCTACGCGGTCGCCTCGCTCGGCTGCGAGGGCGCCACTCCGCTGAAGCTCGCCCTCGCCGGAGCCGCCACCGCCGCCGCGCTCACCTCCCTCATCAGCGCGGTCCTGCTCACCCAGGAGACCACGCTGAACCGCTTCCGCTTCTGGCAGGTCGGCGGAGTCGGCGGCGCCGAGACCGCGAGCATCCTGCAGGTCCTCCCGTTCCTCGCGGTCGGCGCGGTGCTGGCCCTGTCCAGCGCGCGGGGGCTCGACGCCCTGGCGCTCGGCGACGACCTGGCGACCGGCCTCGGCCGGCGCGTGGGGCGCATCCGCCTGGTCGCGGGGCTCGCGGCCGTGCTGCTCTGCGGCGCCGCGACCGCGATCGCCGGACCGATCGGCTTCATCGGCCTGGTCGTCCCGCACCTCGCCCGCCGCGTCACGGGCCCCGCGCACGCCTGGCTGCTGACCTCCTCCGCTCTGCTCGGCGCCCTGCTGCTGCTCGTCGCCGACGTGGTCGGCCGCGTGGTCGCCCGGCCGAGCGACGTCGAGGTGGGCATCGTGACCGCGCTGATCGGCGCCCCGGTGCTCATCGCGATCGTGCGCCGCTCGAAGGTACGGGCGCTGTGAGGACCGCGGAGGCGCCCGCTGCGGTCGGCATCGCGGCCGGCCGCACGCTGCGCCGTCGGCGCACGGTCATCGGCTGCGCGGTCCTCGCGGTGCTCGCGCTGGCGCTCGTCGTCGTCTCGCTCACGGTCGGCAGCACGGTCTACTCGGTGCCGGAGGTCGTCCGCGTGATCCTCGGCGAGACCGTGCCGGGCGCCTCCTTCACCGTGGGCACGCTGCGGCTGCCGCGCACCATCACGGCCGTCCTGGTGGGCGTGGGCTTCGGGATGGGCGGCGTGATCTTCCAGACGATGCTGCGCAACGCCCTCGCCAGCCCCGACATCATCGGCATCACGTCGGGGGCGAGCGCGGCGGCCGTCGTCGCGATCGCGTTCTTCGGGCTCTCGGGCGGCGCGGTCTCGGTGATCGCGGTCGCGGCCGGGCTCGCGACGGCCCTGATCATCGCCGGGCTGGCCGAGGGCGGCGGAGTGATCGGGGCGCGGCTGATCCTCATCGGCATCGGCGTCGCGGCGATGTTCCAGAGCGTGATCGCCTACGTGCAGACCCGCGCCGACTTCGAGGACGTCCAGGAGTCGCTGCGCTGGCTGACCGGCAGCCTCAACTCGGCCGCCTGGCCCTCCGTCCCGCCGCTCGCGCTGACGATGCTCGCGCTGGTGCCGCTGGCGCTGCTGCTCTCGGGCCGGCTCGGCGTGCTGCAGCTCGGCGACGAGTCGGCGACGGCGCTCGGACTCGACGTGCGGCGCAGCCGGCTGGCCCTGCTCGCGGTCGGAGTCGGCCTCGTAGCCGTCGCGACCGCCGCCACCGGCCCGATCGCGTTCGTCGCCTTCGTCTCGGGGCCGATCGCGCGGCGGATCCTGCCGAGCGCGCGCACGCTGCTGATCCCCTCCGCCCTGGTCGGCGCGGTCGTGGTGCTCGCCGCCGACCTGCTCGCCCAGTACGTCGTCGGCGCGCTGTTCTCGGGCGCGCGCTTCCCGGTCGGCGTCGTCACCGGCGCCCTCGGCGCGCCCTTCCTGCTCTGGCTCCTCGCCCGCCGCAACCGCTCCGGAGGCTCCCTGTGACCGACGCCCCGCCCACCCTCGCCGCCGACGCGGTCACCCTCGCCTACGACGAGCGCGTGGTGGTCGACGGGCTCTCGCTCGCCGTGCCGCCCGGCCGGATCACGGTGATCGTCGGCGCGAACGCCTGCGGCAAGTCGACGCTCCTGCGCGCGATGGCGCGGCTGATCACCCCGCGCTCGGGGAGCGTCCTGCTCGACGGGCGCGCGATCCACCGGCTCCCGACGCGCCAGGTCGCGCAGCAGGTGGGGCTGCTGCCGCAGACCCCGATCGCGCCGGAGGGGATCGCCGTCTCGGACCTGGTCGCCCGGGGCCGCTACCCGCACCGGGGCCTCTTCGGCCGCGGCTCCGGATCGGACGACGACGCGATCGTCGAGGAGGCGCTGCGCGACACCGGCACGCTCGAGCTCGCCGACCGCCCCGTGGACGAGCTCTCGGGCGGGCAGCGCCAGCGGGTGTGGATAGCGATGGCCCTCGCCCAGCGGACCGACGTGCTCCTCCTGGACGAGCCGACGACCTACCTCGACGTGTCGCACCAGGTCGAGGTGCTCGACCTGCTCACCGACCTCAACCGCTCGCGCGGGACGACGATCGTGATCGTGCTGCACGACCTCAACCTCGCCGCCCGCTACGCCGACCACCTCGTCGCCGTGCGCGACGGAGCCCTGTACGCCTCGGGCACGCCCGCCGAGGTGGTGACGCCGGAGACGGTGCGCGCGGTGTTCGGGATGGAGTCGCGCGTGATCGAGGACCCGGTCTCGCGGACGCCGCTGGTGCTGCCGATCGGGCGCCACCACTCGGGCTGAGCCCGGCCGTTCAGACTGAGCGGTCAGGCCGGGGCCGCGGCCAGGGAGGCGCCGTCGACGAGCGTGCAGCGGAGGAGCTGCTGCTCCCGTCGCGCGGGGTCGCCCTCGATGAGGATCTGCACGGCGCGGCGGCCCATGTCGCGCCGGGGCAGCTCGAAGCCGGCCTGCCAGCCGGTGCGGTCGGCCGATCCGGAGAGCGACACCAGCGACAGGTCGCCCGGCACCGCCACCCCCTCGGCCTCGGCGGCCTCCTGCAGGAGGACGAACTGCTCCTCCTGCTCGGCGAGGACGACCGTGACGCCCTCGGCGGCGATCCGGCGGATCCACTCCCGCGGCGACGCCTCCGGCCCCGGGACGAGGTGGAGGAAGCCGTCGCCGAGCTCGGCCCGCGCGCCGGCCATGCGGTCGGTGTACGACTCGACGCCCTCGCCGTGGCCGGCGTAGGCGAAGCGGGTGTGGCCGAGGGCGCGCGCGCAGGAGATCAGCTCGCGGACGATCGACGCGTAGTCGGCGGCCACGTAGGGCACGGGCCCGCCGGCGTCGTCGCGGCGGCCGATGCTGACGAAGGAGAAGCCGCTCGCGTTGAGGAACTCGAGCTCCTCGCGGGGCATGCGCTGCCCGAGGAGGATGCAGGAGTCGGCCAGGCGCAGCCGGGTGGTGCCGCCGCTGAGGCCGCCGCGACGGCCGCCGACGCGACCGCTGGTCAGCAGGAGGAGGTCGATGTCGCGGTTCTGCGCCTCCTCCTCGATGCCGGCGAGGAACGGGTGGAAGAAGTCCTCGCGGTCGAGCGGGAACAGGCTCTCGTAGGTGTAGACGCCGATCATGCCGGTGCCGACCTGCTTGAGGCGGCGCGCGATGGGGTCGGCGACGTACCCCGTCTCCTGGATCGCCTTGAGGATCCGCGCCCGCGTCGCCTCCGGGACCCGGGCGAGCTGCTCGCCCTTGTCGTTGAGCACGAACGACACCGTCGTCTGGCTGACTCCCGCGAGACGCGCGATGTCCTTCTGCGTGATCCGCGGCACCCGGACACCCCCGCTTCATCCTGGTAATAGGTATTACGTCTTGACCTCAGGCTACCGATGACGAAGGATCGCCGTACGCCCATCCGGGGCGAGAGAGGGCGGAACGTCGACGATGATGAATCCCGCAGACCCAGACAACCAGACCACGGCCTCCCCGCGGCCCGATCGGCAGCACAAGCCCGATCCGCAGCCCGAGCACGATCCGCAGCGCAGGCCCGACAACTCGCGCCGCCTCTTCCTCGCCGGGGGCGCCGCCGCCCTCGCCGGCGCGGCAGGGGCCGTCGGCGCCGCCACTCCGGCCGCCGCCGCACCCCCGGCCGACGCTCCCGGGCAGAAGAAGCGCCTGAGCGTCACCGAGGGGCCGATCTCGCCGCTCGACAAGGAGTTCCGCTGGGACGACCGCGCCGGCGCCGACAACACCCGCGCGGTGCAGGCGGCCATCGACAAGGCGATGACCGCTCCGGGCGGCGAGGTGTCGCTGCCCGCCGGCGAGATCCGGGTGACGGGCCTCGCGGTCGACTACCGCGGCTACCCGGTGCAGCCCGAGAACGGGCCGCCCTACGGCTACGCCGGGCCGAAGATCGTCGGCGCCGGCATGCGCCAGACGAGGATCGTCCAGATCGAGGGCTCGACCCGCGACATCTTCACCGTCTCCGGCCAGACGGGCGACGCGGCCGGTCCCGCCAACAACAACAAGGCCACCGGCGTCGTCCTCGCCGACTTCGAGATGACGGGCACGCCCTCCGGCGGCCACGGGATGTCGCTGCGTTCGCTGGTCAATTGCGAGTTCCGCAACCTGTGGATCCAGAAGACCGGCAAGTCGGGCATCTTCCGCGAGCGCGCCACCTTCGTCTCGGGCGTCGACGACGAGTACTCGTACGCCAACTCCTGGAACAAGATCAAGATCGTCGCCCCCGCGGGCTGGGGCGTGGAGGACTCGGGCAAGGCCTCCATCGGCGGCTCGATGACCAACGTCGAGGCGATCAGCCCCGGCCTCGGCGGCTTCCTCCTCGCGCCGACGAACATGACGCTGCTCGACTGCCAGGCCATCGGCGGCACGGTCGGCCTCCGGTCGATCCGCAACGAGAACCGGCGCTCGGTCAACTCCGGCCTGACCCTGATCAACTTCCGCTCGGAGGGCTCCCGCGACGGCTGGGAGGTGCTGATCGAGGCCGGCACGAGCCACATGATCGTGAACCCGAACTTCTTCCCGACCTCGGGCGCGAACTGCCTCGGCGTCGGCCTGACGAACGGCGGGGCCGACTTCGAGGTGCGCAACCTCACCGTCCTCGGCGGCTTCTACGGGCTCAGCCTCGGCCGCTTCCCGCAGCAGAAGGCGATCGTGCTGGGCAGCGACTCCTCGCAGACGCGCCTCGTGAACCCGTTCATCGAGCGCGGCGCCGCGGGAGTGGACGAGGGCTCGCTGATCGTCGACGACGGACGCCTGACCTCGTTCGAGCTCGGCCGCGGCCGGGTGGAGCGCGCGGCCGGCTACACCACGGTCGCCCGCGCCCCCGAGACCATCCCGACCCCTCCGGCCGGACAGGTCAACGAGGGCTGGGAGCGCTCCGGCGACACCTGGCGGAAGGTGGCCGTCTTCCCCGACGGGCACCGCGTCGTCATCGCCTCCTGACCCCGGGCGGCGGCGCCCTCCGCGCCGCCGCCCTCCCCCACTGCACACGGAACGAGCACCAGAACGCATGCATGACGACAGCACCCGCATCGAAGCCCGCATCGCCCGCTTCCGCGCCGAGAGCCTCCGGCCGGCGATCCACCGGGCGGTCGAGCCGCTCGGGATCGAGTCGTGGACCGCTCCGGGCGAGCCGGTCCCCTTCGACCAGGCGCGGGCCGCGTCCTACGCGCCCGCCCGCATCGGGGAGCCGTGGGGCGCCCCCTGGGGCACCGTGTGGTTCCACGTGCGCGGCGAGATCCCCGCCTCCTGGGTCGGCGTCGACGGCTGCGAGCCCGAGCTCGTCGTCGACCTCGGCTACACCGGCGCCCAGTCCGGCTTCGAGGCGGAGGGGCTCGTCTTCACCGCGACCGGCACGGTCGTGAAGGCCGTCGAGCCGTTCAACCAGTCGGTCCCGCTCGACCGGCTGCCCGGCCGCGAGGCGGGCGACCGCACGGTCGAGCTCTACATCGAGGCCGCCGCCAACCCGAACATCACCGGTGACTGGTCCTTCACCCCCACGGCGCTCGGCGGCCGCCCCGCCGACGGCGCCCTGCCGTCCGACCCGCTCTACCGCCTCCGCCGTCTCGAGCTCGGGCTGCTCGACCGAGAGGTCTGGGAGCTGGAGCAGGACATGGCCGTGCTCGTCGGGCTGATCGGGCAGCTGCCCGAGTCCTCCCAGCGGCGCGCCGAGATCGTCCGCGCCCTCGACCGCGCCGTCGACGTCCTCGATCCGGACGACGTGTCCGGCACCGCCGCCGCGGGCCGGGAGGCGCTGCGGACGGTCCTCGAGCGCCCCGCCTCGGCCAGCGCGCACCACCTGCACGCCGTCGGCCACGCCCACATCGACTCCGCCTGGCTCTGGCCCGCCCGCGAGACCGCCCGCAAGGTGGCCCGCACCTTCTCGAACGTCTGCGACCTGATCGAGCGCGAGGAGGGCTTCGTCTTCGCCGCCTCCTCCGCGCAGCAGTACGCGTGGCTGAAGCGCGACCACCCGGAGCTGTTCGAGCGCGTCCGCGGCCACGTGCTCGCGGGCCGCTTCGTGCCGGTCGGCGGGATGTGGGTCGAGTCGGACACGAACATGCCCGGCGGCGAGGCGCTCGTGCGCCAGCTGCTCGAGGGCAAGCGCTTCTTCCTCGACGAGTTCGGGATCGACACGGAGGAGGTCTGGCTCCCGGACTCCTTCGGCTACTCCGCCGCGCTGCCGCAGATCATCGCCGGAGCAGGCGGGCGCTGGTTCCTCACGCAGAAGATCTCGTGGAACGAGACCAACACGATGCCCCACCACACCTTCTGGTGGGAGGGCATCGACGGCACCCGCGTGTTCACGCACTTCCCGCCCGTCGACCTCTACAACTCCGACCTCTCCGGCGAGGACCTCGCCCGCGCCGAGCGCCAGTACGCCGAGAAGGGCAGCGGCACCATGTCGCTCGTGCCCTTCGGCTACGGCGACGGCGGAGGAGGCCCCAACCGCGAGATGATCGCGGCCGCCCGCCGCACGCGCAGCCTCGAGGGCTCGCCGACCGTCGAGCTGTCCACACCCCGCCGCTTCTTCGAGGAGGCGCAGGCCGAGTACCCGGACGCGCCCACCTGGTCGGGCGAGCTCTACCTCGAGTTCCACCGCGGCACCTACACGTCGCAGGCGCGCACCAAGCAGGGCAACCGCCGCAGCGAGCACCTGCTCCGCGAGATCGAGCTGTGGGCGACCACGGCCCTCGTCCGCGCCGGGGTCCCGTACCCGGCCGACGAGCTGCGTGAGATGTGGCGGACGGTCCTCCTGCAGCAGTTCCACGACATCCTGCCCGGCACCTCCATCGCCTGGGTGCACCGCGAGGCGGAGGAGAACTACGCCCGCATCGCGCAGCGGATCGAGGAGATGATCGCAGAGGCCGTCGGCGCCCTCGCCGGCGAGGGCTCCGCGGAGCTGCTGGTGAACTCCTCCCCCTTCCCCGTCGGGGGCGTGCCGGCGCTCGGCGCGGCCGCGGCCGACCCCGCCGCGGAGCACTCGGCCCCGACGCTCCGCTCCGACGGCGACGCCCACGTCCTCGACAACGGGCTCGTCCGGGTGCGGATCGGCGCCTCCGGGCTCCTCGAGTCGGTCGTGGACCTCGCGAGCGGCCGGGAGGTCGTGCCCGCCGGCGCCGCCGCGGGGCTCCTCCAGCTCCACCGCGACACCCCGAACAAGTGGGACGCCTGGGACCTCGACGACAACTACCGCCGCACGGTGGAGGACCTCGTCGGCGTCGACTCGGTCCGCGCCGGCACCGTGAGCGACCCGCTCGGCCGCGAGGTGCCGGCGGTCGTGATCACCCGCTCGTTCGGCGGCTCCACGGTCGTGCAGACCGTCTCGCTGCAGATCGGCCGGGCGGCCGTCGACCTCGGCCTCGACATCGACTGGCACGAGCGCCGCAAGCTGCTCAAGCTCGCCTTCCCGCTCGACCTGCTCTCGGACCGGGCGACGTCCGAGATCCAGTTCGGCCACGTGCACCGCCCGACCCACGTGAACACGACGTGGGACGCCGCGCGCTTCGAGACCGTCGCGCACCGCTGGGTGCACGTCGGCGAGCCGGGCTTCGGCGTCGCGGTCGTCAACGACTCCACCTACGGGCACGACATCACCCGCGACCGCGCCGCGGCCGGCACACCGACGACCACAGTCCGGCTCTCGCTCCTGCGCGCGCCGCTGTTCCCCGACCCGGACGCCGACCAGGGCCGCCACCGCCTCGCAGTGTCGCTCGTGGTCGGCGCCGAGCTTCCCGACGCCGTCGAGGCCGGCTACGCGCTGAACACCCCGGTCCGCAGGCTCACCGGCGCCGCGCCCGTCGCTCCCCTGGTGTCGATCGACGACCCCTCGGTGATCGTCGAGGCCGTGAAGGCGGCGGACGACGGGAGCGGCGACGTGATCGTGCGGCTCTACGAGTCGCTCGGCCGCCGCGCCGCAGCGACCCTCCGCGCCGCCTTCGCCGTCCGGGCGGTCACCCGCACCGACCTGATGGAGCGCCCGACCGAGCAGGTCCGCATCGAGAGCTCCGTCGAGGCGGAGTCGGCCGACGTGCGCCTCGAGCTGCGTCCGTTCGAGATCGCGACGGTGCGCCTGGCGCGCTGAGCGCGAGGGGACGCGGGGCGGGAGCAGGCCGGGCCGGCTTGCTCCTGCCCCTGCGTCATGTGGTCTGCTCGATGCACACCGTCCCGATCGGAGAGGTCCCCCATGCAGTCGTTCCCCGCCCCGCCCCGCCAGGTGCAGATCGGCGACGCCGCCGCGTTCGCCGGCGTCACTCCGCGGGCGATCCGCCACTACCACCGGCTCGGCCTGCTCCCCGAGCGCGAGCGGGGCGGCGACAGCCGCAGGCGCTACGGCTACGACGACATCATCCGGCTGCTCTGGATCCGCCGCCTGGCCGACGCCGGGGTCGCACTCGAGGACATCCGGGACGCCTTCGCCGTCGCAGCCCCGGCCGGCGCCGAGGACAGCGCCGACCGCGAGGACGAGGTCGCGGGCGTCCTCGCGCGGCTGGACGACGCGCTCGCCGCGCAGGAGGAGGAGCTGCAGCGGAAGCGGGCCTCGGTCCGGCGCATGCGGACCCTCGGCGGCCGGCTGGGGCTGCTCGACGACATCGTCTCGCGCCGCCTCGAGGGCGCGCCCGAGGGCTCGCTGCGCCAGGCCGACCTCGACACCCTGCTGGTCACCGAGCGGATGTTCGGCCCGCTGGGCGCCGTCTCCCAGGCCGGCCGCTTCGTCGTCCTGGCCGCCGATCCGGCGCTGCGGGCGGAGGCCGACCGCGTCGACGCCGCCGAGGAGGCCCTCGACGACACGGTCGCCGAGGACGACCCCCGGGTGGAGCAGGTGGCGCGGGAGCGGCACGCCTTCGAGGCCCGGCTGATGCGCGTCGTCGAGGAGTCCGGTCAGCTCGAGGAGGACGAGGCGATCTTCGACGCGTGGGACGAGGCGCACCCGCCCGAGGACCCCGCGCCGGCCCCCGATCCCGCACAGGGCTCCCGCGCCCGGAGCGCCGGCGAGATCATCCGGAGCCTGCCCTACGACGTCTCGCCGGCCCGCCTGCGTGCCATGGACCTGGCGATGCGGCTGGGGATGGAGGAGGCGCCGACGTCCTGAGACGCGGGGTCACGCCCGTCCGGTCACCCGAGGACCTCCCGCAGCACCTCCAGCGCCCGCTCGCGGTCGCCGACCCCGCCGCCCTCGTGCCCGCTGTACGGCCACACGTCGATCGACGTCTCGCCGCCGGAGACGTTGTGGGAGGCGAAGACCGTCGAGGGCGGGCAGATCGGGTCCATCAGGCCGACCGAGCGGTGCACCCGGCAGCCCAGGCGCCGCGAGAAGTGGACGCCGTCGACGTAGGAGAGGGTCCGCTCGACGGCGTCGAGGTCCTCGGGGCGGGTCGCCAGGTAGCGGGCGATCTCCACGTAGGGCGCCTCGTTCGTGACGGTCGTGGCGCGGAGGACGTCGGAGAGGAAGGGCACCAGGGCGATCGCGGCGCGCACCCGGGGGCGCAGCGCCGCCGCGGCGGTCGCGAGCGCTCCGCCCTGGCTGCCGCCGAAGACCGACACGCGGTCCGGGTCCAGCCCGGGGAGCGACTCCACGGCGTCGACGGCGAGCGCCGCGTCCGCGATGAGGCGCCGGTAGTAGTACGTCTCGGGCGACTCGATGCCGCGGGTCGTGACCCCGGGGTACGCGGGTCCGCTGCCGTGGGGGTCGGGGGTGGCTCCGGAGCGGGCGAGGCGGCCGGCTCCCTGGCCTCGCGCGTCGACGACCAGGTGCGCGTACCCGGCGGCGGCGATCCAGAGATGCTCGATCGGACGGCCCCGTCCGCTGCCGTACCCGGGGTACTCGATCACCACGGGGAGCGGGGCGCCCGGGTCGACCGCGGGGGTCATCAGCCAGGCGGCGATCGGCTCGCCCGCGAAGCCGGGGAACCGCACGTCCCGCACCCGCACCAGCGGGAGGCCCGCGTCGACCGGCGCGGCGCTGACGCCGGGGCCGCCCTCCCGCCCGAGCGCGAGGGTGGCCCGCCAGAAGGCGTCGAAGTCGTCGGGCTCCGCGACCTCCGCACGGAACTCGCGGAGGGCGGCGAGGGGGCGATCCGTGAACACCGGGTCAGCCTTTCAGACCGGAGTGCGCGAGCCCTTCCACGAACTGCCGCTGAGCGAGGAGGAACACGGCCAGCACGGGCACGACCGTCATCGTCGCCGCGGCGAGCTGCACGTCCCACATCTCCCCGCCGTAGGCGTCGGTGAAGCGGGTGAGCGCCTGGGGCAGGGTGAAGAGCTCGGGTGAGGTCAGGTAGACCGTCGGCTCGAGGTACATGTTCCAGGACCCGAGGAAGGTCAGGATCGCGACGGCCGACAGCGCCGGCTTGGACAGCGGCAGGAAGATGCGCCGCCAGATCCCGAAGCGGCCGAGGCCGTCCAGGCGCGCGGCCTCCTCGAGCTCGCCGGGCATCGCGATGAAGTACTGCCGCATGATGAACGTGCCCAGCACCGCCGGCGCTCCGACCATCGGCACCAGCAGCAGCGGCACGTGGGTGTCGATGAAGCCGAGCTGCCGGAAGATCTGGAACAGCGGGATGATCGTCACCTCCGTCGGCACCAGCAGGCCGGTCAGGACGACGAGGAACACCGCGTTGCGTCCCGGGAACGGGATCCGGGCGAAGGCGTAGCCTGCCAGGCTCGACACCAGCAGCGTGACCACGGTGACCGTGACCGCGATGTAGAGGCTGTTCCAGTACTGGAGCGCGAACGGCTGGAACCGGAACGCCTCGGCGTAGCCCGCCAGGCTCGGCGAGTCCGGCAGCAGGGTCGGCGGGTTCGAGAAGATCTCGTTCACCGGCTTGAACGACGAGGCGATCATCCAGAACGTCGGCACCGCGAACGGCAGCACGAGCAGGATCAGCGTCACGACGAGCAGGGCGGTCATGAGCGGGCTGCGGCCGCGGCGGCGCTTGACGGGCGGCTCCGGGACGGCTTCGAGGCGTGGCGTGAGCGGGGTCCCCTGCTCGACGACGGCGTCAGTTCTCATAGAAGACCCATTTCCTGCGCAGCTGCCACTGCACGACCGTGAGGATCAGGACGAAGAGGAGCAGCATCAGCGAGAGCGTCGCGCCGTAGCCGATGTCGCTGAACTCGAAGGCCTGTTGGAACACGTAGTAGACGAGCACTGTCGTCGACAGCTCCGGCCCGCCCTCGGTCAGGACGGCGACCTGCGCGAACGCCTGCAGCGAGCCGACGATCGTGAGGATGCCGGTGAGGAGCAGGGTGGGCGAGATGAGCGGGAGCGTGATCCGGAAGAAGATCGCGCGGGGGCTCGCGCCGTCCAGGCGGGCCGCCTCGTAGAGGTCGCCCGGCACTCCCTGCAGCGCGGCGAGGAAGAGCACCATGTTGACGCCGACGCTGCGGATGACCTGCGTGACGATGACGCTCGCCATCGCGGTGGGTCCCTCCTGGAGCCAGTTCGGCCCGTCGAGGCCGACCAGCGAGAGCAGGCCGTTGATCGCGCCGTTGTCCTGGAGGAGGAAGCCCCAGACGAGGGTCCAGGCGACCACCGAGATGACGACGGGCGAGAAGAAGAGCGTGCGGAACAGGGCGCCGCCCGGGATCCTCCGGTTCAGCAGCACGGCCAGGCCCAGCCCGAGGGCGAGATTCAGGACGACCACTCCCCCGGAGAAGACCGCGGTCGTGCCGAGCACCGCGCCGATGCTCGGGTCGTTGATCGCCCGCTCGTAGTTCTCGCCGCCCACGAAGGTCATGGAGCCGGTGAAGACGTTCCACTCGTTGAGGCTGAACCAGACCGCGAGCCCGACGGGCAGCAGCACGAACACGATCACACCGAGCAGCTGGGGCGCGATGAAGAGCCAGCCGGCGAGCGCGTCGCGGCGCCGGAGGTTCCAGTAGGCGCCGGCGGGAGCGGATCGGCGGCTGTCCGTCGAGGTCGCGGTCACGGGATCACTTCCCCTGGAGGACGGGCGCGATGGCGTCGCAGACGCCTCCGAGCACCTCGGCGACGTCGGCGTCGGCCGACCACATGCGGTCCAGCGCCGTCTTGCCGACCGAGGTGATCTCGGCGGGGCTCGTCACCGGAGGGGTGGCGGACACGTCGGCGAGCTCGTCGACCACGACGCGGTCGAGCTGCTCGGCGCTGAGGCGCGTGTTGACCTTCGCCAGCTCCTCACCGGACAGCAGCGACTCGCGGGGCGGCGGGAAGAACTGCGCGAGCTTGGCGGAGTTCTCCGGGTTGGTCATGAACGAGAGGAAGCCGGTCGCCTCCTCCACGTGGTCGCCGCCTGCGAGCGCAGCCATGCCGGCCTGGCCGATGTTGCCGTACTCGCCGGCGGGGCCGACGGGCAGCGGGTAGATCTCGAACGGGAACGAGCCGTCGAGCAGGCTCGCCCGCGAGACCTGCGCGGTCGTGAACGCGGCGTCGCCGGCGAAGAAGTCCGCCGTCACGCCGGGTCCGGGGGTCGCGCCGCTGACGTAGACCGAGTCGTGGAAGAACTGGAACGCCTCCACCATCTCGGGCGAGTCCATCGTGCACTGGGTCCCGTCGTCGCTCCACGGCTGGGCTCCCCAGCCCGCCCAGAGGTTCGCGAGGCTCAGCCAGCCCGAGAAGTCGAAGTCGCGGATGATGTAGCCGGCCTTGCCGGTCGACTCGTTGACGGCCGCGCCGATGCGGTCGACGTCCTCCCAGCTGAGCGTCGCGGGGTCGACGGTCTGCCCGGCCTGCGCGATGAGGTCCTGGTTCACGTACAGCGCGAACGGCGAGTTGGAGAACGGGTACGCGTAGAGCTCGCCGTCCTGGCTGAACGACTGCGCCACGCTGGGCAGGATGTCGTCGTACTCGTAGCCCTCGGTCCCCTCGAAGGTCTCGGTCAGCGGAGCGAGTGCTCCGGCGTCGATCAGATCCTTCGCGATGTCGCCCACCCAGGCGAGGTCGGGGGCGTTGCCGCCCGCGGCCTGCGTGGTCAGGGTCGAGTTGTAGTCCGCGAACGGGAGGGACTCGAAGGTCACGGACTCGATCTCGGGGTGGTCGGCGATGTACTCGTCGGCCATCGAGTCGAACAGGGCGAGCTGCTTCTCGTCGGAGGTCCAGACGGACATCCTCAGAGCGACGGGTGCTGAGTCGTCCCCGCCGCCGGCGGCGCCGCAGCCCGAGAGGGCGGCGATCACTCCGACTGCGGCGAGCGAGGCCATCAGCTTCTTCGCTGGTCTCATCGTCTCTCTTTCTCCAATGGTCTTCTCGGTGTTCCCGGTCAGTACCCGACGACGTCGGGCCAGTGGGTCTCTACGCCGCGCGACTCGAGCCTCGCCTGCAGGCGGGCGACGAGGGCGGGGTCGGCGGCGATCTCGTGGGGCGACAGGTCCTCGGCGAGGGCGAGGGCCGCCAGCTCGCCGACGGCCTCGCCGATGTTCCACTCCACGGGGTGGAGGCGGTACGCGCCGTTGGTGATGTGCGTCGTCCCGATGTTCTTGCCCCCGGGCAGCAGGTTCGTCGGGGTGCGCGGCACGAGGGCGCCGAGCGGGATCTCGAACGGCGAGCACTCCACGTCGAGGTAGTTGTCGCCTCCGGTGGTCGGGTGCAGGTCGATCCGGTACATGCCCACGCCGACGGAGTCGTCGAAGCGCGCGGGGCTCCCCGTCCCGCGGGCGGCGACGGAGACGTCCTGCTCGCGCACCGTGGTGAGCGCGCGGATCCGGCGGGACTCGCGGACGTAGGGGGCCTGCGCGAGGCCGTCGGCGGTGCCCATCACGTCGCCGCGGAGCCGGAGCCCGGGCCAGCCGCGGCCGCCGTCGGGCCGGGGCGCCTCGGTCTGGAGCCAGTAGAAGTACGACAGCGAGAGCGCGCGGGCGCCGGCGAGGTGCTTCTCCGGCTCCGGCACGTCGAGGATCGAGCTGTCGAGGTAGTCGAGCATCGGCCAGTTCGCGAGCACGATGTCGCTGTCGAGCGCGCCCGGCCGGAGGGTCTCGGTCGCGAGGATCCGGCGGAACATCCAGAGGTCGGTGTCCCCGCCCTGCGCGCGCTGGTCCGCGGTGCGGGTGTCGCCCACGGCGTTCACGTGCATCGTGCGGGTCTCGGGGCGCAGCGTCCTCGGGTTCGGCGCGGTGAAGGAGAGGAGCTTCCCGCCCCAGAACGGCACCTCGTACTCGTGCCAGTAGTCGTAGTCGGTCGGGCGCTCGATGGTGTGGTCGCCGTCCGCGCTGTCGAAGCCGAAGCACCAGGTGACGGCCTGCACGTTCATCGGGTCGGCGACGGCGGGAGCGCTGGGCTCGCCGTGCTCGTCGCGCGACTCGGACCCCGTGACGTAGTCGACCTCCGCGAGGGGGAGCAGCTCCCCCGTCTCGGTCGCGTCGACCACGTACCGTCCGGAGACGGCGAGCTCCTCGCCCGAGACCGCGTCGCGCAGCAGGACGCGCTCGATCCGGCCCGGGCCGCCGTCGACGGCGAAGGGGACGACGCCGGTGACGACGCGGATCGCTCCGCTCGAGCGGTAGGGGGCGAGCATCTCGTCGAGCACGGCGACGGCGACGCGGGGCTCGGCGCAGAGCCGGCTCACGAGTCCGCGGCCGGGGTTCAGGCGGTCGTCGCGCATCGCCTCGGCGGTGAGGGGGTAGTTGCGGCGGTAGTAGCCGCGGATGCCGTCCCGGAGGCGCCGGTAGTCGGCGGTGACGCCGAACTGCTCGACCCAGGTGTGCTCGTCCGGCGGGACGCCCTGCGAGGTGAGCTGGCCGCCCAGCCACGGGTACTGCTCGGTCAGCACGACCGAGAGGCCGTTGCGGGCGAGGGCGATCGCCGCCGCCACTCCTCCGAGGCCGCCGCCGATCACGGCGACATCTGCTTGCATCGGGGTCACGCGTTCGCCTCGTCCTCGTCGACAGTCTGGATCATCGGCCTACTACCCGCGGGTAATACGTATTGCCGATTGATTAGACCGTAACGCACGAGTGTCCGGTTGGCAACGGTCTCCGCCGTTCCGAGCGACGCCGCGGCGACCCGCGGGCGTCCTCAGCCGGAAGCGGGCCGGATGTCAGGGCTCGGTGGCATGCTCGACCCCGAGCGCGGCCGGCGGGCGGCGGCGCGGAGCGGAGCAGCATGATCGGGTTGGATCTCACCGGGCGCACGGCCCTCGTCACGGGGTCGGGGCAGGGCATCGGGCTGGCCATCGCGACGACGCTCGCGGAGGCGGGCGCCGAGGTGATCGTGAACGCCCGCTCCGAGCGGTCGATCCGCCGGGCGATCGAGGCCGTCGGCGCGGCGGTGCCGGAGGCGCGGGTGCGCGGAGTCGCGGCCGACGTGTCGACGGAGAAGGGCACGGCCTCCCTCCTGCGGGCGGCCGCCGACGTGGATGTGCTCGTCAACAACCTCGGGATCTTCGGCTCCGCCGATGCGCTCTCCATCGACGACGCCGAGTGGCGCCGCTACTTCGAGGTCAACGTGCTCACCGGCGTGCGCCTGACCCGCGCCTACCTCCCCGGGATGATGGAGCGCGAGTGGGGCCGCGTCCTCTACATCGGCAGCGACTCCGCCGTCGTCACGCCCGCCGAGATGATCCACTACGGAGTGTCGAAGACCGCGCTGCTGGGCGTCTCGCGCGGCTTCGCCAAGGCCGCCGCCGGCACCGGGGTGACGGTGAACAGCGTGCTCGCCGGGCCGACCCACACGGGCGGCGTCGAGGACTTCGTCTACGAGCTGGTCGACCGCGAGCTGCCGTGGGAGGAGGCGCAGCGCGAGTTCATGCGCCTGCACCGGCCGCAGTCGCTGCTGAAGCGCCTCATCGAGCCGGAGGAGATCGCCCACATGGTGGCGTACCTCGCCTCCCCGCTCGCCTCGGCCACCACGGGCGCCGCCGTGCGCGTCGACGGCGGCTACATCGACTCGATCGTGCCGTAGCGCGCGCTCCCGGGGCTTCCCGGGGCGCCGGCCGTCAGCGCGGAGGGGCGACCGAGCCGCCGGGGCGCCACGGGCCGCCGATGCGCTCCTGGAGGAGCGGCGCCGCCGGGTCGGCGAGGCGGGCGAGCAGCGCCTCCACTCCGCGGCGGCCGAGCTCGCGGCCGGGCGCGACGAGCAGGTCGAGCGCCGGGTCGGCCAGGTCGGCGACGTCGGGGTCGGAGGCGAGCAGGACGATCGAGAGGTCCTCGGGCACGCGCAGCCCGCGGTGCCGCACCTCGTGCGCGAACCCGACGGCGGCGCCCCCGTTGACGATCACCACGGCGGTCGCGGAGGCGGGGTCGAACGAGCGGGCGAGGGTGCGGCCGCCGGCGGGGGACTCCTCGCAGCGCAGCAGCACGCCCTCGACGCCGCGGGCCGCGCAGGCGAGCGCGAACGCCTCCTGGGTGCGCGCGTAGGGGCCGAAGTCGGCCGCGGCGTCGCGGTCCGGGCCGAGCACGAGCGCCACCCGCGCGTGCCCCAGGCCGGCGAGCCGGCCGAGCGCCTCCTCGACCATCCCCTCGAAGTCGATGTCGACCCAGTCGAGGGCGGACGGGTCGCGGGTGCGCCCGATGAGGGCGAAGGGCGTGCCGGAGTCCCGCAGGACCGGCACGCGCTCGTCCTCGCTGGTGACCTGCATCAGCACGACGCCGTCGATCAGGCCGTCGGCGCGCAGGTCGGCGAGGCGGTCGGAGCCGCCGACCGTCGGCCACAGGACGATCGAGTGGTCCTGCTCCGCCGCGGCCTCGGCGGCTCCGAGCAGGAACGAGGTGGCGGTGTTGAGCGGCCGGCTCGACACGAGCGGATAGACGACCGCGACGATCCCGGAGCGGCGCCGCGCGAGAGCGCGGGCCAGGGCGTGCGGCCGGAAGCCGAGCTCGCGCATCGCCGCCCGCACCCGCTCGCGGGTCTCGGGCGAGACGGGCTTGGTGTCGTTGACCACGAACGAGACCGTCGCGATCGAGACCCCCGCGAGGCGCGCGACGTCCCTCATCGTGGCCACCGCGCCTCCTCCGCTCGCGCCGCCCGGCCGTGGTTGACGCGGGGCGGACGTCTCCCGCATCCTAGGAGACGCGGCCGGTAAAGCGGTTAACCCCGTGTCGGGCCGCCCACTGCCGCACCGTCTCCACCGTCGAAGAAGGAACACCGTGACCACACCCTCCTCCCCCGTCCGCGTCCTCGTCTGGGGCGAGAACCGCCATGAGCAGATCGAGGAGAAGGTCCGCGCGATCTACCCCGACGGCATGCACAGCACGATCGCCGACGGCATCCGCGAGAACCTCGGCGAGCGCGCCACCGTCTCCACCACCACACTCGACGAGCCCGAGCACGGCCTCACCGAGGACGTCCTCGACGCCACCGACGTGCTCGTCTGGTGGGGCCACATGGCCCACGGCGACGTCTCCGACGAGATCGTCGAGCGCGTCCAGCGCCACGTCCTCTCGGGCATGGGCCTCGTCGTCCTGCACTCCGGCCACTGGTCGAAGATCTTCGGCAAGCTCATGGGCACCACCTGCACGCTGCGCTGGCGCTCGGAGCAGGACCGCGAGCTGGTCTGGACCGTCGACCCCACGCACCCCATCGCCCAGGGGATCCCGCACCCCTTCCTGATCCCGCAGCAGGAGATGTACGGCGAGTTCTTCGACGTGCCGGCGCCCGACGAGCTCGTGTTCCTCTCGACCTTCACGGGCGGCGAGGTCTTCCGCTCCGGCATGACCTGGAAGCGCGGCCACGGGCGCATCTTCTTCTTCTCCCCCGGCGACCAGGACTACCCCGTCTACCACCAGGCCGAGGTGCGCCGCGTGATCGCGAACGGCGTCGAGTGGGTGCGCTCCTCGCGCCCCGAGCGCCGCCTCCCGGTGCTGCAACGCTACGAGACCGAGGACTTCCACAACGGCCAGGACTACGAGGGAGCGCTCGTCCGATGACGGTCCGCCTCGTCCAGGTCGGCGCCGGCGCGATGGGCCGCGCCTGGATCCGCACCATCCGCGACTCCTCGGACGCCGAGCTCGTTGGCCTGGTCGACCTCGACGTCGACCTCGCCACGGCTGCCGCGGAGGAGGAGGGGGTCGGCCCGGTCGCGGTCGGCACCTCCGTCGCCGAGGTCGCCGCGCGCTCCGGCGCCGACGCCGTGGTCAACGTGACCGTGCCGCGGGCGCACCTGCCCGTCAGCTCGGAGGCGCTGTTCGCCGGGCTGCCCGTGCTCTCCGAGAAGCCGATCGCGCCGACCATCGCCGAGGCGCTGGTGCTCGCGGCGACGGCCGAGGCCTCGGGCCGGCTCCTGATGACCAGCCAGTCGCGCCGCTACTACTCGGCGATCACCGCCTTCCGCGAGCAGATCGTCGGGCTCGGGCAGCTGGGCACCGCCTCCGTGCACTTCGCGAAGGCGCCCCGCTTCGGCGGCTTCCGCGACGAGATGGACCACGTGCTCCTGGTCGACATGGCGATCCACGCCTTCGACGCGGCGCGGTACCTGCTCGACAGCGACCCGGTCGCGGTCTACTGCGAGGAGTACAACCCGGGCTGGAGCTGGTACGCCGACGGAGCCGCGGCGAGCGCCGTGTTCGAGTTCGCCGGCGGAGTGCGCTTCAGCTACACCGGCAGCTGGTGCGCCGACGGCCTCGAGACCTCGTGGAACGGCGACTGGCGCGTGAACGGGGCCGGCGGCACCGCGCACTGGGACGGCGACGGCGCTCCGGAGTGGCAGTCGCGCGAGTCGGAGGCGGTGCGGACCGCCGCGCTCGAGCCCGTGCCCGAGGAGATCGCGGGCTCGCTCGCGGAGTTCGTGCGGGTGCTGGGCTCGGGGGCGGTGCCCTCGGGCGAGGTGCACTCGAACGTGCGGAGCCTCGCGATGGTGGAGGCGGCGGTCCGCTCCTCCGAGACGGGCGCGCGGGTGCGGCTCGACGACGTGCTGGAGGAGGGGTACGCGGAGGCGCTGACGCTCGCGCGCGACGAGCGCGTCCGCGCGGCCCTCGGCTCCTGGGGCTCGGCCGCCGAGGGTCTCGCGCGCTGACCACGCCGCCTGGCGGATCTCGAGGCGTCCGTGCGGCGTCTCGAGACCCCCGCCCGGTCGCGGCTCCGCCACCGCGCGTTCGCCGGGCGGACACCTGCGGGCGGCGGGGCGTTCACCGGGGGCGGCCAGCGTGGGCGGGTTCCTTCGAAGCCGCTCAGGAGACCCGTGTCCTCTCGTCATACCCGCGCCCGCACCCGCACCCGCACCGCCGCCCTCGCCCTCACCGTCACCCTCGCCGGCTGCACCCTCGGAGCCGCGGCCCTGCCCGCCTCCGCGGCGGGCGACTCCTTCTTCACCCGTATCGCCACGGTGCCGGCCTACCTCAACGCGGCCGACCCGTCCGCCGACTCCGCCGTCGCCGAGATCTCGAGCGCGTCGCCCGACGGCCGCCTGGTCTACTCGACGGACTCCGCCGGGCAGCGCATCAACGTCCTCGACATCTCGGACCCCGACGCCCCCGAGCCGCGCGGCGGCGTCGGCGTGGGCGGCGAGCCGACCTCGGTCTACGCGACCGGCGAGTACGTCCTCGCGGTGGTCGACACGAGCGACGGCGACTTCGCGAACCCCTCCGGCCACGTCAGCGTGCTGCACGCCGACGACCTCGCGCCCGTCGCGAGCATCGAGCTCGGCGGCCAGCCCGACTCCATCGACGTCACCACCGACGGCTCGACCGCGGTCATCGCGATCGAGAACCAGCGCGACGAGGACCTCGCCCCCGAGGGCGGCGAGGAGGGCGACCTCCCGCAGGCGCCCGCCGGGGAGCTCGTGGTGATGGACCTCGCGGGCGACCCCTCCGCCTGGGTGCCGGAGCACGTCGACCTCACCGGTCTCGCCGGCCTCGACACCCCGTCGGACCCGGAGCCCGAGTACGTCTCGATCAACCCGGCCGACACGGCCGTCGCCGTGACGCTGCAGGAGAACAATGCCGTCGCGATCGTCGACCTGGCCACCCGCTCCGTCACCGCCTCGTACACCGCGGGCACCGCCTCCGTCGGCGGCATCGACACGCTCGACGACGACTCGATCTCGCTGACCGGCTCGATCACCGACGTCCCGCGCGAGCCCGACGCGATCGGCTGGGTCGGCGACGACCACGTCGCGATCGCGAACGAGGGCGACTGGAAGGGCGGCACGCGCGGCTGGTCGATCCTCGACGCCGCGACCGGGGCCGTGCAGTGGGACGCCGGGAACTCGTTCGACCATCTCGCGGTGCGCCTCGGGCTCTACCCGGACAAGCGCTCCGACGCGAAGGGCTCCGAGCCCGAGGGCCTGCTCTCGGCCACCTTCGACGGCGTCCCCTACGTGTTCGTCGGCGCCGAGCGGGCCAACTTCGTGGCCGTCTACGACGTGTCGGAGCCGACCGCGCCGCGCTTCGTGCAGGCGCTGCCGTCGACCCCGGGTCCGGAGGGGCTGCTCGCCCTGCCCGAGCGCGACCTGCTGGTCGTCTCGAGCGAGACCGACGACGCCGAGGCCGCCGTCCGCGCGAGCGTGCAGCTCTACGCGCTCGGCGCCTCCGCCCCCGCGTTCCCGACCGTGCTGTCGGCCGACGTCGACGGATCGCCGCTGCCCTGGGGCGCGCTCTCGGGCCTCTCGACCGATCCGGCGGCGCCCGACCGCCTGTACGCGGTGAGCGACAGCGCCTACGCGCCGAGCACCCTCCACTCGATCGACACCTCCGTCTCGCTGGCGCTGCTCGACACGACCCTCACGGTGACCGAGGGCGGCGAGCCCGCCGCTCTGGATCTGGAAGGGATCGCCGCCCGCGTCGACGGCGGCTTCTGGGCCGTGACGGAGGGCGGGACAGGCGACGGCAACGCGCTCCTGCGACTCGACGCGGACGCCGCGGTGACCGAGCGGATCGCCCTGCCCGCGGAGCTCGCCTCCGCACTGGGCAAGCAGGGCTTCGAGGGCGTGACCGTCGAGGACGGCGCCGCCGGTGAGATCGTCTGGACGGCGCTGCAGCGCGAGGCCTCGATCGACGCCGACGGAGTGGTCCGGATCGGGCGCTACGACGTCGCCGCCGACAGCTGGAGCTTCTTCGGCTACCCGCTGGAGGCAGTGTCCGGGGCGGACGGCGACTGGAACGGGCTCTCGGAGATCACGCTGACCCCCGCGGGCACGCTCGCGGTGATCGAGCGCGACAAGCTCAACGGGCCGGACGCCGCGCTGAAGGCCGTGTACTCGGTGCCGCTGCCGACGGAGGCCGGCGCGGCGGTCGGCGAGACGCTGCCGATACTCGAGAAGACCCTCGCGGTCGACGTGCTGCCCGCGCTGCAGGCCGGGAACGGCTGGACCCAGGAGAAGCTCGAGGGCCTCGGGATCACCGGCTCCGGCGAGGTGTTCGCGGTGACCGACAACGACGGCGTGGACGACGCGAACGGCGAGACGGTGCTCGCATCGCTCGGCTCCGCGGAGTCCGTGTTCGGGGCGGGGACGGTGCCGACCCCGGGACCGACTGTCGAGCCGACGGTGGCGCCGACGGCTGAGCCGACCACGGCGCCGACCGCGCAGCCCACGGTCGCGCCGACGGCCGAGCCGACCCGCACGCCGGCTCCTGCTCCGGCCGGCGCCGTTCCTCCGCGGACCGGCTCGGGACTCGCGAGCACCGGCGTCGAGACGGGCTGGACCGCCGCGGCGGCCCTCGCCCTGCTCGCCGGTGGAGCGCTCGCGCTCGGAGTGACGCGCCGCCGCCGCGACGCGCGCTGACGGACGCCGACGGCCCGGGGGACAGTGTCCTCCGGGCCGTCGGCGTTCCCCCGCGCGAGCGGGGCGAGCGGTCGGGTGTCAGCTTCCGGTGGGGGCGTCCTCGGTGTCGGGAGCGGTGCTCTCGGAGGGCGCCTGCGGGGCGACGGGCGCGGCAGGGCCGGAGCCGTCGGCGGGGGCCGGCGGGGC
>NZ_PSVK01000022.1:0-51704 GCF_002931115.1 Rathayibacter sp. AY1E6
CCGCCACCCCGCCCGACGCCGCCGATCCCCTCACCGGCGAGGACCCGGTCCGCACGCCGCCCCTGCTCCACGACCTCGACGGAGTGGACGTCGACGTCGACATCACCCCTCCGGCGCAGCCCGGCTCCCTCTCGCTCTCCGTCGCCGCCGACGCCGTCGACCTCGCCGAGTCGGGCTCCACCGCCCTCCAGCGCCGGTTCACGGGCGGGCTCCCCACGGTCACCGTCACCGACTCGCGCGTCGGCGCGCAGAACGACTGGTACGTCCTCGCCTCGGCGAGCGCCCTCACCGGCCCGAGCGCCTCGATCGGAGCCGACCACCTCGGCTGGACCCCGCGCCTGATCACCGGCACCGGCGCCGTCGCGGGCGATCCGGTCGCCTCCTCCCTCGAGGGCGGCGCGGGCCTGCGCGACGCGCTGCTGCTCGGAGCCGCCGGCGGGGCCGGCACCTGGAGCGCCGACGCCGAGCTGCGGCTGCTGGCCGAGCCGGACGTCGAGGCCGGCTCCTACCGCTCGACGATCACGCTGTCGCTGTTCGCCTAGGCGCGGACCAGCGCAACGGCCGGGGACCGCGCCCCGCGGTCACTCCTGAGCGACCGCGACCGCCACGACGAGCGCGGAGTGGACCGTCGGCTCCGAGACGGCGAAGTAGCGGCTCGAGCCCTCGATCCAGGCCTCGGTCGCACCCTCCCTGGTGCGGAAGCGGACGGGCTCGTCGCTCGAGGTCCCGCGCCCGTCGGCCTTCGCGACCGCCTGCGAGCGCAGATCGGCGAGCACCTGCTCCGCCGTCGTCGCCCCGGAGGCCACGCGGTCGCGGACGGTGCGGGCGCGCACCGCGTCGATCCCGATGTCGCGTCCGGTCGCCAGCGCCGCGACCACCGCGCCGTCGCAGTGCGCGATGCTGATCCGCATCCGCTCCAGCGCCGGGTGCTCGCCGCGGAGCACCGGGCGGCCGTGCGGTCCGGAGCAGCGCTCGCAGCGCGCGTCCACGGCGACCTCGAGGGGATCGATCCCGAGCGTCTCGGCGGCCAGCTCGCGCACGAGGACCCGGCCGAGGAGGAAGCCGTCCCGGACCTCGCGCCGACTCGTCGCCTCGTAGCGCAGGCGCTCGGCGAGGGTGAGCAGGCGCAGCATCCGGTGGCGGGCGGAGTCGAGGACCTCGGGCCGCGCCCAGCGCAGCTGCACGTCGTCGGTGGCGAGGAGGGGGAGTCCGGTCATGCCCCGGACGCTACGCACGCCAGGCGACATCGGCGTGACGGGAGGGTGGCCGGAGGGAGACGGGCCGCTGTTGACTGGGAGGCGTGCAGACCTTCCTCCCCTACCCCGACTTCCACCGCAGCGTCCGCGCCCTCGACGGCAAGCGGCTCGGCAAGCAGCGCGTCGAGACGCTGCAGGTCATGCGGGCGCTGACCGTCCCGGGGTACGGCTGGCAGAACCACCCCGTCACGCGGATGTGGCGGGGCTACCGGCCGGCGCTGATGACCTACCAGCGCGAGACCTGCGCGGAGTGGACGGAGCGCGGCTTCGCCGACACGTGCCTCGTGAAGACCGAGGAGGCCCTCGCCGCCGCCCCGGAGGATCTCGCCGCCTACCTGACCGGCGACTACGCGCTCCCGCCGTGGTTCGGCGACGAGCGGCTGCACCTCTCGCACCGCTCGAAGCTCGTGGCCAAGGACGAGGACCACTACGGCCCGCTGTTCCCCGGCACGCCGCCGGGGCTCGGCTACCTCTGGCCCGTCGGCGCCTGAGCTCAGGCCGCGGGCGGGCGGAGGAACGGGATCGCGATGCGCGGACGGAACACCTCGCGCTGGTTCGCCTTCACCAGTCCGCAGATGATCAGCACGAAGTGCACCAGCCAGAGCACGGCGAACAGCGTGATCGGGATGCCGATCGGATAGAAGTCCTTCGCGAGCGGGGTGTCGGAGGCGGCGAAGAGCAGCACGACGTGCGCGCCGAGCGTCACGACCCCGATCAGGATCACCGTCAGGCCCCAGTTCGCCGCGTTCCGCGCGTTCTCGGCGGCGAGCCCGCCCTTCCTCCGGGCGGACGGGTACACGGAGGCCATGACGATGCCGCCCACGATCAGGCTGAGGAACGGGATCCCGATGAACGCGAGGAAGCCGAGAGCGTACGAGAGGGCGCCCGTGGGCGGTGCGGGGACGGCCTGCGGAGGCGCGACCGGAGCGGCCTCCGGGGTCGTCGCGTCGGCCGGTCGAGAGTCGGAGGAGGGGCTCGCCATGCCGACAGCCTAGGGAACGCCGTCCTCCGGGGGCGGTCAGGGTCTTTTCAGGCCTCTGGCCGGGCCTTCGTCTTCGGGGGCTCTCGGGTTAGTCTGTCGAGGTTGACCTGCCGCACGGAGCGTGCAGGGCGTCGGCCGCGGTCGTCGCAGCATCCGGGGGGATTCGCGAAGGAGAAGGTTTGGCGTCCGACAGAAGGACCACCGGTGGTGTGGTCAAGGCGATCGTGGGCTTCCTGGGCATGAGCGTCGTGGCCGGAGTCCTCGTGACCGCCACCGTCACCCCGGCCGTGGCGCTCGCCGGAGTCGCCGCGAACCAGTCGATCGGCGTCTTCGACGGCCTGCCCGACTACCTCGAGGTCGACAAGCTCTCCGAGAAGAGCAACATCTACGCGACCGGCTCCGACGGCCCGCAGCTACTCGCCTCCTTCTACGTCGAGAACCGCGTCGAGGTGCCGCTCGACCGCATCGCCCAGGCCGCCAAGGACGCCGCCGTCTCGGGTGAGGACCCCCGCTTCTACGACCACGGCGGAGTCGACCTCCCCGGCACGCTCCGCGCCGTCGCGCAGACCTACGTGCTCGGCAACGACGTGCAGGGCGGATCCTCGATCACCCAGCAGTACGTGAAGAACGTCCTCGTCGAGAAGGCCGTCCGCAACATCTCGGACGACGCCGAGCGCGCGGCCGCGATCGACGAGGCCACCCGGACCTCCCCCGAGCGCAAGCTCCGCGAGATGAAGCTCGCCATCGGGCTCGAGAAGCAGTACACGAAGGACCAGATCCTCCAGGGCTACCTCAACATCGCGTTCTTCGGAGGCACCACCTACGGCCTCGAGACCGCCGCGAACTACTACTACGCGACCTCGGCCGCGGACCTCTCGATCGCCCAGGCCGCGAGCCTCATCGCGATCGTCAACAACCCGGCCGTCCTGCGGATCGACCAGCCCGACAACCCGGACAACGGCGCCGCGAACGGCTACGCCCGCAACAAGGACCGCCGCGACTACATCATCGGCAAGATGCTCGAGGAGGGGAAGATCTCGCAGGAGGACCACGACGCCGCCGTCGCCGCTCCGATCGAGCCCCGCATCACCCAGCCCAGCACCGGCTGCTCGACCGCGGGCAACGCGGGCTTCTTCTGCGACTACGTCACCAACGTCCTGAAGAACAACGAGATCTTCGGCGCCGACGAGGACACCCGCTGGACCAACTTCCGCCGCGGCGGCCTCGACGTCTACACGACGCTCGACGTCGGCCTGCAGGACGCGGCCGTCGCCGCCGTCGACGCGCAGGTCCCGCAGACCTGGAACTTCGACGTCGGAGCCGTCTCCGTCAGCGTCGAGGTCGGATCCGGGCGCGTGCTCGCGATGACGCAGAACAAGAAGTACTCGCAGGATCCGGACGTCCTCACGACCGACCCGTCCTACAGCGCCGTGAACTACAGCACCGATCGGGCCAACGGCGGATCCTCCGGGATCCAGCCGGGCTCGACCTACAAGCTCTTCACGCTGGTGGAGTGGCTGAAGGAGGGCCACAGCATCAACGAGTCGGTCGACGGGACGCGCAAGTCCACCTGGGGCACCTTCACGGACTCCTGCGTCTCCGGCGGCACCGACACGAGCAACGAGACGAGCGCGAAGAACGACGAGGGCGGAACCGGCGAGGTCGGCACCCCGGTGTCCTTCACGAAGACCTCCCTGAACACCGGCTTCGTCGGCATGGCCCGTGAGCTCGACCTGTGCGGCATCCGCGACACCGCGGTCGACATGGGCGTGAAGCAGGGCAGCGGCGAGGAGCTCGAGCACAACCCGTCGTCGGTGCTCGGCACGAACTACGTCTCGCCCCTCTCGATGGCCGGCGCCTTCGCCACCATCGCCTCCGGCGGCACGACCTGCGACCCCGTCGCGATCGACCGCATCACCGACTCCGCCGGAGCCGACCAGCCGGTGCCCCCGGCGAACTGCCGCCAGTCGATCGACCGCAACGTCGCCGCCACCGCGGCCGTCGCGCTGCAGGCGACCTTCACCGGCGGCGGGACGGCCGTCGCCTCCCGCACCGGCGACGGCGTTCCGCTGATCGGCAAGACCGGCACCACCGACGACGCGAAGGCCACCTGGATGACCGGAGCGAGCACCCGCGTCGCGACCGCCGTCGGCGTGTTCAACGTGAAGGGCGACGCGAACCTGCGCCTCGGCCGCTACTCCTTCGACTCCGGATCCGCCGCCACCGCGCGCCACCGCATCTGGCCGGTCGTCATGCGCGCCGCCGACGCGACCTACGGCGGGACGGACTTCCCGGAGGCCGACGGCTCGCTGCAGGTCGTCCCGAAGGTCGACATCCCGGATGTCGTCGGGCTCTCCTCCGCCGACGCCGAGGCCAAGCTCGAGGCGGCCGGCTTCGGCGTCGTGCAGGGCGGCACGGAGGCGAGCGACGCCGCGGTCGGGACGGTCACCCGCGCCGACCCGTCGGGCTCGGCCCCGCGCGGCACCGCGATCACCGTGTTCACCAGCTCCGGCAACCAGAAGACCGTGCCGAACGTGACGGGCCAGGATCTGGAGGCCGCGAAGAACGCCTTCGGCGCAGCCGGCTTCACGAAGATCACGCTCGCCTGCGCCGAGGACCCGAAGGCGCCCGACGCCGGCCAGGTCACCGGGCAGGAGCCGGCCGGCGGCTCCCCCGTCGCTCCGGACGCCACGCTGAAGGTGACGATCACCGCGAAGAAGTGCCCCTGACCGGCGCCTGACGGCTCGCGAGAACGCGTCCGGCCCGCGAGGATCCTCGGATCCCGCGGGCCGGACGCGTTCCTGTCGGACGACGGCGTCGGAGCCGGCGCTACTGCCCGCGGCCCCGGATCGCGCCGACGATCGCGACGGTCGCGAAGTAGACGATGAGGGCCAGCACGCCGAACGAGGCGAGCGCCCCGCTGGCCTCGGCCCAGGGCCGTCGCTCGTCCGTCATGGTGCCGGGCATGACGATGTCGAGGGCGAACATGCCCACCGCCAGGGCGAAGCAGACGAGGCTCAGCACGAGCAGCGCCCGGACCGCCTTGCCCACGGGGTCGTAGTAGCGCGGGTTCGACATCGTGCCTCCGGTTCTCGTGCTCTCGTGTCTATCCCGCCCGGACCGCTGTGGCAAGCCGTGGGGACGCGAAGACCCCCGCCCCTCCCCCTCCGCGGGCGCCGCTCGCGACGACGGGCGGTGCCGTCGTCACGAGCGGTGTCTCGCGGAAGGAGGAGGGACGGGGGTCGGAGCGGGACCGGCTACGCGGCCAGCGGGAGGGCGGCGGCCGAGGTCACCAGCAGCTCGCCGGCGACGGCGTCGACGCGGACCGCGCCTCCGTCGGAGACCTCGCCGCTGACGAACAGGTCGGCGATCCGGTCGTCGATGGAGCGCTGGACGAGCCGGCGCAGGGGCCGGGCGCCGTACTGCGGCTCGTAGCCGTTCTCGGCGAGCCAGTCGACGGCCGCCTCCGTCACCTCGAGCGTCACCTCGCGGGGAGCGAGGCGGGAGCGCGTGGTGTCGAGGACGATGCCGACGATCTCCCGCAGCTGCTCGCGGCCGAGGCGGCGGAACAGGACGATCTCGTCGATCCGGTTGAGGAACTCGGGGCGCATCGCCTCGCGGAGACGGCCCATGACGCGATCGCGCAGGTCCTTCTCCGAGGCGAAGCCCTCGGCAGACGCGTCGCTCTGAGCGACGAAGCCGAGCGCACCCGACCGCGAGGCCAGGAACTCCGAGCCGAGGTTCGAGGTCATGATGATCACCGTGTTGCGGAAGTCGACCGTCCGCCCCTGGCCGTCGGTCAGACGCCCGTCGTCGAGCACCTGCAGCAGCAGGTTGAACACGTCGGGGTGCGCCTTCTCGATCTCGTCGAAGAGGACCACCGAGTACGGGTTCCGGCGCACGCGCTCGGTCAGCTGACCGGCCTCGTCGTAGCCGACGTACCCGGGAGGGGCGCCGACCAGCCGCGAGACCGTGTGACGCTCGCCGAACTCGCTCATGTCGAAGCGGATGACCGACTGCTCATCGGCGAAGAGGGAGCCCGCGAGGGTGCGCGCCAGCTCCGTCTTGCCGACACCGGTCGGACCGAGGAAGAGGAACGAGCCGACCGGGCGCGAGGAGTCGCCGAGGCCTGTGCGGCTGCGGCGGACGGCCCGGGCGACCGCGGTGACCGCGTCGTCCTGGCCGATGACCCGCTGGTGCAGCTCGGTCTCGAGGTGGGCGAGGCGCTCGCGCTCCCCCTCCGTGAGCCGCGACACCGGGATGCCGGTGGCGCGGGCGATGACGGCCGCGATCTCGGTCTCGCCGACGACCGCCTCCGCGGGGGCGCTGCCGGTGGCCGCGTCGAGCTCCGCCTGCACGGCGCTGATCTCGTCGCGGACGCGGGACGCCTCCTCGTAGTGCTCGGCCGAGACGGCCGCGTTCTTTTCGGCCTCCAGGGTCGCCAGACGCTCGAGCAGAGCTCCGGTGTCGACGCCGGCTCCGAGGCGGAGGCGGAGGCGCGCGCCGGCCTGGTCGATCAGGTCGATCGCCTTGTCGGGCAGCACGCGGTCGGTGAGGTACCGGGCCGAGAGCTCGACGGAGGCGCGCAGGGCCTCGTCCGTGAAGCGCACGCGGTGGTGCTCCTCGTAGGCGGGGCGCAGGCCGTGCAGGATGGCGACCGCGTCCTCGATGCCGGGCTCGCCGACGCGGACCGGCTGGAAGCGCCGCTCCAGTGCCGGGTCCTTCTCGATGGTGCGGTACTCCTTGAGCGTGGTGGCGCCGACGAGGTGCAGCTCGCCCCGGGCCAGACGCGGCTTGAGGATGTTGCCCGCGTCCATGCCGCCCTCGCCGCCGCCGCCCGCACCGACCACGGTGTGAACCTCGTCGATGAAGACGATCAGCTCGCCGGAGTGCGCCGCGATCTCGTCCATGGTGCCGGTGAGGCGCTCCTCGAAGTCGCCGCGGTAGCGGGTGCCGGCCAGCATGCCGGGGAGGTCGAGCGAGATCACGCGCTTGCCGCGCAGCTGCTCGGGGACCTCCTCCGCCACGATCGCGCGGGCGAGGCCCTCGACGATCGCGGTCTTGCCGACGCCGGCCTCGCCGACGAGCACCGGGTTGTTCTTGGTGCGGCGGCTGAGGATCTCGACGGTCTGCTCGATCTCGTCGGCGCGCCCGATGACCGGGTCGAGCCGGCCCTCGCGGGCGAGAGCGGTGAGGTCGGTGCCGAACTTGTCGAGCATCGGAGTGTCGGAGGCGGGCTGTCCCGCCTCCTGCTGCTGCGGGGCCTCGGTCTCGCGCATGCCCTGGGTGAGGGCCTCGGCGGTGACGCCGGCGCGGGCGAGGACCTGCCCGGCGGGGGCGTCCTGGCCGAGCACGAGCGCGAAGAAGAGGTGCTCGGGCTCGATGTAGGTCGAGCCGCTGGAGCGGGCGACCTGGTAGGCGTGGAACAGCGCGCGCTGCGCGCTGGGGGTGATGGTGGCCGCGTTCTGCGAGGCGTGGGCCTCGTCGGCCTGCGGGAGGCGCGCCTCCGCGGCGGTGGCGATGGCGGCGGGGTCGACGCCGATGCGGCGCACGGCCTGCGAGACGGTCTCGTCGTCGATGAGCACGCGGAGCACGTGCAGGGCGTCGAGCTCGGTCTGGCCGCGCTCGAGGGCGAAGCGTCCTGCGGACTGCAGGATGTCGCGGGTACGGGCGGTGAGGAATCGGCTGAGGTCGATCGACCGCGCCGCGCGGGCGCGCTCACCGTCGAGGTAGCGGGCGAGGAAGTCGTCGAACGAGCTCGCTCCGGCCTCGCTGTAGTTGTCGGGCACCTGTCCTCCTGAGGAAGTTGAGTCGGTTACGCTCAAGTTCAACGCAGGGGTGCCGTTCCTATTCCCGCCCCTCCCCCGCGAGATGCCGCTTCGGTCCACGGCACACCGCGGCGGGCGTTCCGACCGGCGTCTCGCGGGGACGGGAAGAGGCACGGACTCCGGGGAGTCCGTGCCTCTCTGCGCCGACGCGCATTTCCTCCGGGGTGGGAGCTCTAGGGGACGAGGTAGCCCGCCGCGCGGAACAGCTCGTACCACTCCGGCCGCGTGAGCGGCAGATCGGAGCCGAGGGCCGCATCGCGCACGCGCTGCTCGTTCGTCGTGCCGAGCACGACCTGCATGCCCGCCGGGTGGCGGGTGATCCAGGCGGTGGCCACGGCGATCGCCGGGACCCCGTACGTCGCTGCGAGCCGGTCGATGACGGCGTTCAGCTCGGGGTAGGCCGGGTTGTCGAGGAAGACGCCGGTGAAGAACCCCGCCTGGAAGGGCGACCAGGCCTGGACGGTGATGTCGTTCAGGCGGCAGTAGTCGAGGATGCCGGCGTCGCGCATGACGGACTGGTCCTCGCCGACCATGTTGGAGGCGACACCCTGCGCGATCAGCGGCGCATGGGTGATCGAGAGCTGCAGCTGGTTCGCCACGATCGGCTGGTTCAGCGACTTCTTCAGCAGCTCGATCTGGTACGGCGTCTGGTTCGAGACGCCGAAGTGCTTCACCTTGCCGGACGCGTGCAGCTCGTCGAATGCGCGGGCCACCTCATCGGGCTCGACGAGCGCGTCGGGCCGGTGCAGGAGCAGCACGTCGACGTAGTCGGTGCGCAGCGCCTTCAGCGAGCCCTCGACCGAGGCGATCAGGTGCTCGTACGAGAAGTCGAAGTAGGGGCCGTCCGGGACGATGCCCGCCTTGGTCTGCAGGACGACCTGCTCGCGCTCCGACGGGGTCAGCGCCATCGCCTCGGCGAAGCGCTCCTCGCAGCGGTGCAGCTCGCCGCCGTACACGTCGGCATGGTCGAAGAAGTCGATGCCGGAGTCGCGGGCGGCGCCGACGAGGCCGCGGATCGCCTCGTCGCTCATCTCGGGGATGCGCATGAGGCCGAGGACGACGTTCGGGGAGTCGACACCGGAGGTGCCGAGGGGGACGTGCTTCACAGGGAGTGCTCCTTCGTTGGATACCTCGTCCACGGTAGGCGCCCCGCCTGGGCGCCGTCCAACAGGGGGCGCTGGTGCGATTCATGCGGTGGAGTGGTGAATCGGCGGAGTGCGTTCACGATGCAGGACGAACGTGGTGCCACGACCCCGATTCCGCGGCAGGGAGGAAGTCCTTCGTCGTTCGTCCTGAGTTCTGAACGGCTTGTCCGCGCACCCCGACGGTGGAAGGCTGCGGCCATGACGATCGAGGTGCGCGCGGCCACCGTCTTCGACGACCTGGCGACGATGGTCGGCCCGAAGCGCCCCGACGCGAGCGTGTGCTGGTGCCTGAGCTACCGGCTCCGCTCCTCCGTCGAGAACCGGGCTCTCGCCGGTCCCGCTCGCGGTGCCCGGGTGCGGGAGCTCGTCGCGGAGGACCCTCCGCCCGGCGTCCTCGCGTACGACGGCGAGGAGGTGGTCGGCTGGGCGGCGGTGCACCCCCGGGCCGACACGAGCTACTCGACGAACCGGCGCATCCCGCACGTGGACGCCCTCGACGTGTGGAGCGTGTGGTGCCTGCGCGTGCGGCCCGGCTTCCGCGGGCGCGGGATCTCGCATCCGCTGCTCGAGGGCGCCGTCGAGTTCGCCCGAGCCCACGGGGCACCGGCGATCGAGGGCTATACGGTCGACAACCGCTGCGCGAAGGTCGAGCAGACGACGGCCAGCGTCGGCTGCACCGCCCCCCTCCGAGCGCGTCGGCTTCGCGTACGCGTCCGACGCGACCTCGGTGCTGAACGGGTTCCCGCGGGTCGTGATGCGTCTTTCTCTCGCACCCGTCAGGACCAGTCGCCGACGTACTAAGAGCGGGCACGCAGCAATGCCCAAAATGCAACAATCCTCTCGTCAGACGGTTCGTCCGATCCGATAATTACTGACGGTTCAACCACAAAAGAAATCTTCGCTTTCGCGAATCCAGCTGCATTTATCCGTTTACGCTGAGCCACACCCGAGTCGACGAGAGCATTCACTAACAATGGCCAGAGCGGGTCATCCGGCCGGGGGATCCAACTAGAAGCCGTTTCACCGGGCGTTGAAAATCTGTCATCAATAACAAAATTCATAGCTTGCCGACTTACGACCTTGCTGAGGAAGCTTTGGCTGAACACCTCTAGCGGCGTTAAGCCTCGATTCTGAACGACGAGTCGATCCAGCCCGTCGAAGCCGATGCGCGTGAGTTCCTCGGCCACTTTGCTAAGACCTGAGACAACCTCGAGCACCCGTCCGGTCGAATCGTCTACGATATGTAGCTCGCCTACGTCGATGCCTTCGCCCGGTTCGAACGTCAACGCTGGATCGGCTGCCCTAGAACCACTTACAATACGCAACACGTCCACTCGCGACCCGCTGAGACCAATAATACCGGTGGTTTCGAAATCAATAGTAAGGATGCGAACTGCACAGCGCACCAACTCAGTCCGCCCGACACTTAGGCCGACCATGTTCAACTTATCAATCGACAGATCGAGAAGCGCCGCGCCTCCCGCAAACCATTTCTGCGTCTCGGCATACGCCGAAATCATCGACCCCACATTCGCCGAGACATTCCCACCAAACTCCGAACCGGCGCCTGCTAAATTGACAAGCCGAGAGTGCATCTCGCCTTCCTGCCGAACAATAGCCTCGACAATTGAAGTGCCGAGAACTTCCTTACCGAATGTTATCCGGTCAGCCGCAAGCGATTGATTACCACTGCGGATACGTCTTAGAAGAAAAGGCACGATGAGCGCATCGTAGTACCGCTCGTGGTCGAAGGTGAAACTTAGGCGGTTTTCTTCTGCCGTTGCCGCGGAGATTCCGCAAAGCACAGTCAGGCGGTCACCCAAATACTGGTGACGTCCCGAAAAGGCCTCTATGCCCAACCCAACTAAAGCAGCAAGGAGGAAGTCCTCCTTGGAGAGCTCCCGCTCACCCAATTCCCACATCTGGCCCGCGCATTCAATCAAGATATCTCGAAGGTCTTCCACAGTCACGCCGACTACTCGCCCATGAGTAAGCTTATTCAGCTCGCGACGCAAGTATGCGTCGAGAAGTATATCGACGAGGTCGACCGTGTTCACCGCCGAATTCTGAATCCGACTCGTCTGTACAAAGTGGTCGAATACCCTTGCGAAAAATGGCAGACGGAGGAGCTCTTTATCCTGCTGCGTCAACGCGAAACGATAGTTGAACCAGGACGGATTTGTCTCAAATATCTGGTTGATTGTCTCAACAGGCCACCGTCCCATTTCGAGAATCCAATGGTCCGTCGACTCGAACGGATCAGCCGCGCTATCTAAGCTTGCACGATATTGGTTGGCAAGATACGAGGACCGCGCCGAGATAACAATCGTGCCATTATGTCCGAGCTTGCCGAGTAGCGGCTTGAGAGTGTCATAGGCATCTCGATAGCCAGCTCCACCCAGGAGTTCATCGAATCCGTCGATGACGAGAACGACAAGTCCATTTCGGCATAGGGTAGCAATTCGATCTGCAGTGAGTACGATGGTTGCCGCCACAGTCGCGTCAAGGACTGCCTCCAACGAAGAGAGTCGTACACCTGAGCAATCGATGTAGAGAAAAAGCGGCTCAATACTCTGAGACTCAGAAACATGGCGCAATCTTGTTCGAGCCATGTTGATGAGGTTGTGGGTCTTACCCACGCCGGCCTCACCGCTCAAGAAATATATTTGTGAAACCCCCTTATGAAGGGCTACCGACGAATCAAGCTTATTCACCAGCGTTGATTCGGAAGAAGCTCCTTGCAGTAAAAAGCTTTCTCCAATGCGATCAATATCTTTAACAAATGGCTCGAGTGGCAAAAGATTTTCTGGCACCGAAAATGAGCCAAAATTCTCCAGATCCCACCGGCTCTTAGTCTGGTAAGAATCAACAACCGCTTCTAGAAGTCGCGGTACGAGCACCGTCCAACTACTGATCTCCCGGAGAAGGTCCAAATATGACCCAAAACGATCGTCTGCTCCTTCTCTTTTCCATTCGCGAGCGCGGTCACCTGCGCGGATTCGAAAAGTGTCTACCCTCCTATCAACCCCTTCACTAATTCGTCGCTGCCATGTGACGACAAAGGGGCTAGTGGTCGACGCCACGTCAAATTGAATTGGCTGACCTCTTTCGGAAAATGGCTCAAGGTCGCGTCGAATTGCTGACTTGAACTGCTTTATCTCAGGATCTTCAGGCGCGATCGACGTCTGTAGGAAAGAGCGCAGCAATTCAAGCCTATCGGCATCTTCTATCTCCACTTCGCACTCGGGCTGCCAGCGATCGAGCATGTAGTAGTTCGCGGCAAAAATACCATCATTCACTCGAAGACTTTGAAAAAAGCCTATTGATCCATTCCTGATGCACACGAGCGGATTTTCGTAGACAACTCCCGTGTACGTTACTTTCAAAAACGGGGTGGAATCGTCCAGCCCAATTTCTTTACCTATTAAAAGCTGCTTTAAAGCATGAAATATTTCGCTGACGGCCGAGCGAAGCGCCTGAAAATCTTCCGGTGGAATGGGCGATGCAATGCCGCCATGACTGAGGAAATTTCGCAGTTGGTTTGCCGACTTGTCTCCTACCATCAGGCGAGCTGCGTCGAGCTGCAACGTGACAAGTCGTAAAATGTTTGGGTTGTGAGAAAACCGAACAGATACACTCCCAAGCAAATTCAAGTACGTTCGATACCCCCCTGAATTGGGGATTCGATCATCCGTGCCACGTAGGCCAATAAGAGGCAGTAGAAGGCAGTAGCTCAAACGCGCTTCCGCTTCGAGAAAAGAAAGCATTTCCCGCAACTTGTCTTCAGTGGGCTCGTTAAGCCCCACTTTTTGAAGTGTCAGGTCTAACGGTAAGGGCGTTACATGCGCATCCATTTTCAAATATTATCGCTCTGAGCGCCGTTGCTGCAAGCAGTGATTACCTAGGTTTATAGATCGAGCGAAAGGCTCCTCACGCGAAAGCAATACTTCGCTTGCCGCCCGCCGCCCGGAGACGAGGAACGGCCCCTCACCCGCGAGGGGAGGGGCCGTTCGCCGTGGAGGCCGGGACGTGGTGTCGACGCCTAGAAGTCCCAGTCCTCGTCCTCGGTGTTCACGGCCTTGCCGATCACGTAGGAGGAGCCGGAGCCCGAGAAGAAGTCGTGATTCTCGTCCGCGTTGGGCGAGAGGGCCGACAGGATCGCGGGGTTCACATCGGTGACCTGCTTGGGGAACATCGGCTCGTAGCCGAGGTTCATCAGCGCCTTGTTGGCGTTGTAGTGCAGGAACTTCTTGACGTCCTCGGTCAGGCCGAGCTGGTCGTAGAGGTCCTGCGTGTACTGCGCCTCGTTGTCGTAGAGCTCGTAGAGCAGCGAGAACGTGTAGTCCTTGATCTCGTCGCGCTTGGCCTGGTCGACCCGCTCGAGCCCCTTCTGGAACTTGTAGCCGATGTAGTAGCCGTGCACGGCCTCGTCGCGGATGATCAGGCGCACGAGGTCGGCCGTGTTGGTGAGCTTGGCGCGCGAGGACCAGTACATCGGCAGGTAGAAGCCCGAGTAGAAGAGGAACGACTCCAGCAGCGTGGAGGCGACCTTCCGCTTCAGCGGGTCGTCGCCGCGGTAGTAGTCCATCACGATGGACGCCTTCTTCTGCAGGTTCGGGTTCTCCATCGACCAGCGGAAGGCCTCGTCGATGTCCTGGGTGTTCGACAGGGTCGAGAACACCGAGGAGTACGACTTGGCGTGGACCGACTCCATGAACGCGATGTTCGTGTAGACGGCCTCCTCGTGAGGCGTGATCGCGTCCGGGATGAGCGAGACGGCGCCGACGGTGCCCTGCACGGTGTCGAGCAGGGTGAGCCCGGTGAACACGCGCATGGTGAGCTGCTGCTCCTGGTGCGTGAGCGTGTTCCACGACTGGATGTCGTTCGACAGCGGGACCTTTTCGGGCAGCCAGAAGTTGCTCGTGAGGCGGTTCCACACCTCGACGTCCTTGTCGTCCTGGATCCGGTTCCAGTTGATCGCCTGGACGGAGTCGACGAGCTTGAGCTTCTCGGGGGGAGTCATGATTCCTTCTCGCTGCTGCGGATGGGTCGTGCGGAGGGGGGTGGGGCTGCGTGCTCTAGAGCATGCACGAGACGCACTGGTCGAGCTCGGTGCCCTCGAGCGCCAGCTGACGGATGCGGATGTAGTAGATCGTCTTGATGCCCTTGCGCCAGGCGTAGATCTGAGCGCGGTTGACGTCGCGGGTGGTCGCCGTGTCCTTGAAGAAGAGCGTGAGCGAGAGGCCCTGGTCGACGTGCTGCGTGGCGGCGGCGTAGGTGTCGATGATCTTCTCGTAGCCGATCTCGTACGCGTCCTGGTAGTACTCCAGGTTGTCGTTCGTCATGAACGGCGCCGGGTAGTAGACGCGGCCGAGCTTGCCCTCCTTGCGGATCTCGATCTTCGACGCGATCGGGTGGATCGAGGACGTCGAGTTGTTGATGTACGAGATCGAGCCGGTCGGCGGGACGGCCTGCAGGTTCTGGTTGTAGATGCCGTGCTCCATGACCGAGGCCTTGAGCGCACGCCAGTCGTCCTGGGTGGGGACCACGATGCCCGAGTCGGCGAAGAGGCGGGAGACGCGCTCGGTGGCCGGCGCCCACTCCTTCTCCGTGTAGGTGTCGAAGAACTCGCCCGAGGCGTACTTCGAGTCGGCGAAGCCCTCGAAGGTGGTGCCGCGCTCGATGGAGAGGTTGTTGGAGGCGCGCAGGGCGTGGAACAGCACCGAGTAGAAGTAGATGTTGGTGAAGTCGATGCCCTCCTCGGATCCGTAGTGGATCCGCTCGCGGGCGAGGTAGCCGTGCAGGTTCATCTGGCCGAGGCCGATGGCGTGCGACTTGTCGTTGCCGTCCTCGATCGAGCGGACCGAGGTGATGTGCGACTGGTCGGACACCGAGGTGAGGCCGCGGATCGCGGTCTCGATGGTGCGGCCGAAGTCGGGCGAGTCCATCGTAAGCGCGATGTTCAGCGAGCCGAGGTTGCAGGAGATGTCCTTGCCGATCTCCGCGTAGGAGAGGTCCTCGTTGTAGGTCGTCGGGGTGTTGACCTGGAGGATCTCGGAGCAGAGGTTGGACATGTTGATGCGGCCCTTGATCGGGTTCGCCTGGTTCACCGTGTCCTCGAACACGATGTAGGGGTAGCCCGACTCGAACTGGATCTCGGCGATGGTCTGGAAGAACTCGCGCGCCGAGATCTTGGTCTTCTTGATGCGCGGGTCGTCGACCATCTCGCGGTACTTCTCCGAGAGGGAGATGTCGCCGAAGGGGATGCCGTAGACGCGCTCGACGTCGTAGGGCGAGAAGAGGTACATGTCCTCGTTGTTCTTCGCGAGCTCGAACGTGATGTCGGGCACGACGACGCCGAGGGAGAGCGTCTTGATGCGGATCTTCTCGTCGGCGTTCTCGCGCTTGGTGTCGAGGAAGCGGAGGATGTCGGGGTGGTGCGCCGAGAGGTACACCGCTCCCGCGCCCTGGCGCGCGCCGAGCTGGTTGGCGTAGCTGAAGCTGTCCTCGAGGAGCTTCATCACGGGGATGATGCCCGAGGACTGGTTCTCGATCTGCTTGATCGGGGCGCCGGCCTCGCGGATGTTCGAGAGCGAGAGGGCGACGCCGCCGCCGCGCTTGGAGAGCTGGAGCGCGGAGTTGATGCCGCGGGCGATCGACTCCATGTTGTCCTCGATGCGCAGCAGGAAGCAGGAGACGAGCTCGCCGCGCTGGGCCTTGCCGGTGTTGAGGAAGGTCGGGGTCGCGGGCTGGAAGCGGCCGGCGACGATCTCCTCGACGAGGGCGGTCGCGAGCGTCTCGTCGCCCTGGGCGAGGCCGAGGGCGGTCATCACGACGCGGTCCTCGAAGCGCTCGAGGTAGCGCTTCCCGTCGAACGTCTTGAGCGTGTACGAGGTGTAGTACTTGAACGCGCCGAGGAAGGTCGCGAAGCGGAACTTCTTCGAGTACGCCAGGTCGTTGAGCTGCTGGATGAACTCGAACGAGTACTGGTCGAGCACGGCCTGCTCGTAGTACTCCTTCTCGACCAGGTAGTCGAGGCGCTCCTTGAGCGTGTGGAAGAACACCGTGTTCTGGTTGACGTGCTGCAGGAAGAACTCGCGAGCGGCCTCGCGGTCCTTGTCGAACTGGATCTCTCCGTTCGGGCCGTAGAGGTTCAGCATCGCGTTGAGCGAGTGGTAGTCCATCTGTGCGGCGTCGCGGGGAGCGTCGATCACTGCTGCGTCCAAAACGTGTCCAATCCTTCGTCGACGGCGCGGACGTCGTCGGGTGTTCCGAATACTTCGAATCGATAGAGGTGCGGCACCTCGCACTTGCGGGCGATGATGTCGCCGGCGAGGCAGTACGCCTCGCCGAAGTTCGTGTTGCCGGCGCCGATGACGCCGCGGATCAGGGAGCGGTTGCACGGATCGTTGAGGAACCGGATGACCTGCTTGGGGACCGCTCCCCCGCCGTTGCCGCCGCCGTAGGTGGGGAGGACGAGCACGTACGGCTCGTGGACGTGGAGCGTGTCGAGGGCGGCTCCGTCGCGGCGGGCGTGGAGCGGGATGCGCTGCGCCGGCCGTCCGAGCTTCTCGATGAACCGGTGCGTGTTCCCCGAGCTGCTGGAGAAGTACACGAGCCCGCTCATCCTTCGGCCCCTCTCCCCGTCAGCTGCTGTTCTCGGTCCCGCCTCTGAGGCGGCTGCGCGGTGAGCCGCAAGGCGGAGGAGGAGGCCGCAGCGGCGCTACGGCGTCCGCCGACGACGCCGCGGATCGCCGTCCGTGCGCCTCAGAGGGTCGCGATCTTGTCGGGGCGGAAGCCGGACCAGTGGTCGTCGTCCGTGATGACGACCGGCGCCTGGAGGTAGCCGAGGGCCTTGACGGCCTCGAGGGCCTTCTCGTCCACGGAGAGGTCGAACACCTCGTAGTCGATGCCCTTGCTGTCGAGGGCGCGGTACGTCGCGGTGCACTGGACGCAGGAGGGCTTGGTGTAGACCGTCACAGCCATGGGTGTCGCCTTTCGGAGGGGGTGTCCCGGTGCCGCTCCCCGACCGGCGGCCCGCGATGCGGGCGGGGTCGGAGGGTGGTCCGGGTGAGTTCTGGGTGCCGGTGGGGCTCTCGCTCCGACCTGCTCAGCAATACTACATATAGGGGGCGGGCCGGTGTCAGCCCACTAGACGTAGTAGTTACAGCCGTGTAGTTATCCACCGGTTCCTCCCCCGTTCATCCACAGGCCGGAGCCCGTGGAACCGCGGGAGGACGCGGATCCGGACGAACCATCCACAGGTGTGGACAGAAGGATCCCGTTCACTGTGTACAACGCGCCACGGCGTGTCGGCATGCCCGACCGGTGGGGTCCGCGCGGCGGCTCGACCACAAGATGTGGTGGTCGGATCGCATCTCGGGGCATGCCCGGACGGTACGCCCGACCACCGACACCGCGAACGGTCAGAGGAGCTGCGCGGCCCACTCCCGGGCGACGGCGCGCAGGTGCGGGAACGGGTCCGCGAGGGCCGCGGACGAGGAGCCCGCCGCCTCCGTCAGCGACACCGCAGCGGTGAAGCCGGGAGTCGGCGCCGCGATCGCCCCGGCGACGAGGAGCGTCCGCGCCCCGGCCGCCTCGGCGAGCGCGAGGACGTGCACCGGGACCTTGCCGGCGGCGGACTGCGCGTCGAAGCGCCCCTCCCCCGTGATGACGACGTCCGCGCCCGCGAGGAGCGCCGGGAGCCCGATCGCCCGTCCGACGGCGTCGGCGCCGGAGGTCGGGCGCGCGCCCCAGGCGAGCAGCCCGAAGCCCGTCCCGCCCGCCGCCCCGGAGCCCGGCGCATCGGGATCCGCGTCCAGGTGCGCAGCGAGACGGCGGAGGCCGCTCTCGAGGAGGAGGACGTCCTCGGGGCCGGCCCCCTTCTGCGGTCCGAAGACGCGGGCCGCCCCGGAGTCGCCGAGCAGCGGGGTCGCGACGTCGCTGAGCACGACCGCGCCTCCGGGCGGCAGAGGACGCAGCCCGCGGACGTCGGCGGCGGCGAGCGCGGGCAGCGCACCGCCTCCCTCGCCGAGGTCGCGGCCGGAGGTGGTGGAGAAGCGTGCGCCGAGCTCGCGGAGCGCTCCGACTCCGCCGTCGGTCGAGGCGCTGCCGCCGATCGCCAGCAGCAGGGCGTGCGCCCCCGCGTCAAGGGCGGCGGCGATCGCGCGGCCGAAGCCGCGCGTGTGCGCGGTGAGCGGTCGGAGCGGGTCGAGCAGCGTGATGCCGCTCGTGGAGGCGAGCTCGACGACGGCTGTCCCGTCGGGGAGCAGCAGCCACCAGGCGCGGACCGGCCGGTCGTCCGGGCCGGGCACGACGACCGGCCGCCGAAGCGACCCCGGGACCGCGAGCGCGAAGGCCTCGACGGTGCCCTCTCCCCCGTCGGCCATCGGCGCGAGGACGATCTCGTCCCCCGCGCGCGCAGCGCTCCAGCCCTCGGCGATCGCCCGCGCGACCTCGACCGCGCTCGCCGACCCCTTGAAGGAGTCGGGCGCGACGACGACCCTCAGCCTGCCCACGCGCTCAGTGTGGCACCGCGCCCGGCGCGGCCTCGAGCGGTCGCCCGTCCGCGACCTCGGTCGCGTCGCCCCCGTCGCGCGTCCACTCGTGGTGAGCGGCGTGTGCCGAACGAGCGGAGTCGCGGCCTCCTCCGATCGACCCCTGGAGCCGCGCGAACGCGCGTGGAGAGGGCCGCAGCCGCACTGCGCCGCCGCTCAGAGCGGGGTCGCGAGCCGGTAGCCGCGCTTGATCACCGTCGCCACGAGCCGCGGTTCGGGGAGGGCCTGACGGAGGCGGCTGACGGCGACGTCGACCGCGTGGTCGTCGAGAGCCTCCGGCGCGGAGGCCGCGAGGACGTGACGCGCGACGGTCGCGCCCTCGGCGGCGACGAGAGTCCGGAACAGCGCGAGCGCGACCGGGGTCAGCGCAACCCGGGTCCCGGCCAGGACCGCGTGCCGGCCTCGGAGCTCGAGAGTGCCGAAGGCCGTCTCGATGCGGGGCGACGCCTGCTCGAGGTGCTCGCAGGTCAGGCGGATGAGCGCGCCCATCCGGAACCGGTCCGGCACGACCGGGAGGATCCCTGCCTCGACCAGGGGTGCTGCGGTCACCGGGCCGACGGCGGCGGCGACCACCGTCTCGCGGAAGGCCGCCTGGAGGTCGTCGAGGCGGCCCGCGGCCTCCGCGACCGTGAAGAGCGCCTCCACCGCCGGCGCGCTGGTGAAGGTGACGGCGTCGATGCCCCCTCCGCAGACCGCGTCGATCAGCCGCAGCACCCGGGCGGAGTCCTCGTGCACGCTCCAACGGTAGGGCGCGGCCGTGAGCACCCGGGCGCCGGCGTCGCAGAGACGCTGCAGCTGAGCCGGGTCGGTGAATCCGTGCAGCTGCACCGCGATCGTGCGGCCGGCGACGCCCTCGCGCAGAGCCAGGTCGACGAGGGAGGTGGTCGTCTCGCGCTCGCTCATCCCGTGGTCGTCGAGACCCGCCGCACGGATCGCTCCGCGCGCCTTGGGCCCGCGGACGAGGATCCGCGCGGAGGACAGCGCGTCGGCCAGCTCGATCCCCGCGGCGTCCGCGGCCTCGAGCCAGCGCCGCAGGCCGTAGGAGGTGGTGGCGAGGAGCACGTCGGGACGGGCGGCGACGATGGCGCGGGTCTCCTCCTCGAGCGCGCCCTCGGTGTCGACGCCGCGCATGCGGATGGTGGGGGCGTGCGTCACGGCGGCACCGCGGCGCTCGAACGCGGCGATCAGGTCCTCGGAGCGGCGGTCGGAGGTGACCCCGATGCGGAAGCCGTCCAGCTGGTCGGGTCGGAACCCCACGGCGGCGTCGGGATCGGTGCCGGTCATGCTCGGCCCCCTCGAGATCTCACGCGGTCAGTGCATCGACCGCTCGGGCGATGCTCTCGGGGTCCCCCGCATCATGGCACGCGGCCTGCCGGACCACCTCGCCGATGACGATCACGGCGGGCGAGCGCGGTGCCAGCTCGGCGAGCAGGCCGAGCACTCCGCCGACCGACGAGACCGTCGTGCGCTGGTCGCGCGACCAGCCCCGCTCGACGATCGCGAGGGGCGTGTCGGCGCGCATCCCCGCGCGCTGCAGCCCGGCGACGAGGTGCGGGAGGGTGTTCACGCCCATCAGCACCACGATCGTCCCGCCCAGCCCGGCCAGATGGCCGAGCTCCTGCTCGCTGAACGGCGCATGGCCCGAGACCACGGTGAAGGCCCTGCTGACCTCGCGATGGGTGACCGGGATCCCGGCGGCGGCGGGCACCGAGATCGCGCTGGTCACTCCGGGGACGACCGTGGAGCCGACGCCGGCCAGCCGGCACGCGCGCACCTCCTCCGACCCGCGGCCGAACACGAACGGATCGCCGCCCTTCAGGCGCACGACGTCCAGACCCGCGAGGGCCCGCTCGATCATCAGCCGCTCGATCTCGTGCTGCGGCACCGCGTGATGACCCGGCGTCTTGCCGACGTCGATCAGCTCGGCGCCGGGCGCCCACTCGGCCAGGCCCTCGTGCGGACCGAGCCGGTCGTAGAGCACCACGTCCGCGTCGCGGAGGGCGCGGCGGGCGGCGAGGGTCATCAGATCCGGATCGCCGGGGCCGCCGCCGACGATGCTGACGTGCCCGACCGGCCGGGTCGGCGCGGGGGCCTCGTCGACGATCCAGGGGCAGAGCTCGGCCGCCGCTGCTCGGAGCGGCGCCGGCCCCTCCACCCACACGATCAGGGCCGGGGGCGCCGGGGTGAGCGCGTCCTCCGCCTCGTGCCGCTCGACGAGTGCGCCGGCGGCTCGGTAGCGGGCGAGCACGCGGCGGGTCCCGGAGGCGGTGCCGATCACGAGCACACGGCGTCCGGCGAGGTCGAGGGAGAGCTGCATCACGAGTCCGATCCGATCCCGGCCGGACCGACGGGGATCCTCGGCCCCGCGACCAGCACGGGTCCGTCCGGTCTCTCGTCCCGGCCGGCGGGCCGGACCTGCCCGCGCTCGCGCACGGTCGCGACGCGCGGATCCGCGGTGTCCGGGGCGTTCACGAAGGAGCGGAAGCGGCGGAGCCGGTCGGGATCGGCGAGGGTCGCCGCCCACTCGTCGACGTAGGTGTCGACGTGCGTGGCCATGGCGGCCTCCAGCTCGGCGGCGATGCCGAGCGAGTCCTCGCAGACCACCTCGCGCACGTGCTCGAGTCCGCCGGGGAGCTCCTCCTGCCAGCGGGCGGTGCGCTGGAGCCGCTCGGCCGTGCGCACGTAGTACATGACGTAGCGGTCGATGTAGCGCACCAGGGTCTCGTCGTCGAGGTCCTGCGCGAGCAGCTGGGCGTGCGCCGGCTGGTAGCCGCCGTTGCCGCCGACGTAGAGGTTCCAGCCGAGGTCGCTCGCGATGACGCCGATGTCCTTCCCCCGCGCCTCGGCGCACTCGCGGGCGCAGCCGCTGACCCCGAGCTTGAACTTGTGCGGCGAGCGGAGACCCCGGTACCGCTCCTCGAGGAAGACCGCCATCCCGACCGCGTCCTGGACTCCGAAGCGGCACCAGGTCGATCCGACGCACGACTTGACCGTGCGCAGCGACTTGCCGTACGCCTGACCCGACTCGAAGCCGGCGTCGACGAGGAGGCGCCAGATCTCGGGCAGCTGCTCGAGGCGGGCGCCGAACATGTCGATCCGCTGCCCGCCGGTGATCTTCGTGTAGAGGCCGTACTGCTCGGCGACCTCGGCGATCACCTTGAGCTTCGCCGGCGTGATCTCGCCTCCGGGGATCCGCGGGACGACGGAGTAGGTGCCGTCCTTCTGCATGTTGGCCAGGGCGCGGTCGTTGGTGTCCTGCAGCGGCGCCTGGCCGCCGTCGAGGATGTAGGCGTTCGTCTGGGTGGCGAGGACGGAGGCGATCACCGGCTTGCACACGTCGCAGCCCAGCCCGGAGCCGAAGCGCTCCATCACCTGCTCGGCCGAGTGCAGCCCGAGGATGCGGACCGACTCGAACAGCTCGCTGCGGCTGAGCGCCACATGCTCGCAGAGGGCGCGGGAGACCTCGACGCCCGCACGGATCAGCTCCGTGTCGAGCAGCTTCTTCACCAGGGGCACGCACGATCCGCACTGGGTGCCCGCGCGGGTGCAGGCCTTGAGCGGCCCCAGCTCGGTGCACCCCTCGCCGATCGCGTGGCGGACCTCGCCGACCGAGACGTTGTTGCACGAGCAGACCTGGGCGTCGTCCGGAAGGTCGCCCGAGGGCGCCTCCGCCCCCGCCGCCGCGAGGTAGGCGCCGGGCTCGGCCGGCAGCTCGCGCCCCAGCAGCGGGCGGAGGGAGGAGTAGGGGCCCGCGTCGCCGACGAACATCCCGCCGAGCAGCGTGCGCGCATCGTCCGAGACGACGACCTTCTGGTAGAGACCGCGGGCCGGATCGGCGTAGACGACCTCGAGCGCTCCCTCCGTGGTGCCGAGGGCGTCGCCGAAGCTGGCGACCTCCACGCCCGAGAGCTTGAGCTTGGTGGCGTCGTCGACCCCCGGGAAGGTCGCGTCGCCGCCGAGGATCCGGTCGGCGACAACCTCCGCCATCGCGTTGGCGGGTGCGACGAGCCCGACGGTGCGGCCGTCGATCGCGGCGACCTCGCCGATGGCCCAGACTCCCGCCCTGCTGGTGCGGCAGGCCTCGTCGACGACCACGCCTCCGCGCGGTGCGACCTCGATCCCGGCCGCCCGGGCGAGCTCGTCGCGCGCCGTGATCCCGATGGAGAAGACCACGAGATCGGCGCTGATGCTGCTGCCGTCGGTCAGCGTGACGCCGAGCACCGTCCCTGTCGGCGAGGTGAGGATCGCGGTGGGCCGGTTGCCGAGGTGCAGCGCGATCCCCTGCGCCGAGATGATGCGGCCGAGGGCCTGCCCGGCGCCCTCGTCGAGCTGCGCGCTCATCAGCCAGCGGCCGGAGTGGACGAGGGCGGTGCGCGCACCGAGACGGTGAGCGCCTCCCGCCGCCTCGAGGCCGAGCAGACCGCCGCCGACCACGACCACGATCGCGGGGCGGCCGCGCCGGGCGCGGAACGCGGCGAGCTCGGCGACGAGCCCGTCCACGTCCTCGAGCGTGCGGTAGACGCGGCCGTGCTCGGCGCCCTCGATCGGCGGGACCGTGGCGGAGGAGCCCGTCGCCAGGACGATCTCGTCGCCCTCGAGGGAGCGGCCGTCCGCGAGCTCGACGCGCAGGCGGTCGGGATCGATCGCGACGACACGGGAGGAGGTGATCAGCCGCGCCGACTCCCACAGAGCGCCGTCGCCCAGAGTCAGGTCGTGCTCGCCGTCGAGGCGCTTCGAGAGTGCGACGCGGTCGTAGGGACGGTGCACCTCCTCGCCGAGGACGGTGATCTCCAGCGCCTCGTCGCCTGCCCGGGCGACGAGCGCGTCGACCAGGCGGTGCGCGGCGGGTCCCGCTCCGACGACGAGCACGCGTCGGGGCCGGGCGGCGGGGTTCGCTCCAGGAGTCATGACGTCCACCGTAGGGACGGCCCGTTTCCCCGCCGTTGCCCCTGTGTAACAGCGTGTGACGCGCGCCTCTCGGCGAGCGCCGCAGGCCGTGAGGGCTTCGTTACGCCCGTGACACCGGAGGCGTGCTCGCACGAAACGCGCGATCCCTACCGTTGCCTCATCGCGTCCGACCGGATGCGGTGGCCCACCCGCAGGAAGAAGGCGCAGCGATGACCCTCCTCGATCGGCTCGCCCCCGCGACCGCCACCACCTGGGTGCCGGTCTGCGCCGTCGGCGACCTCGAGCCGCTCTGGGGCGAGGCCGCCCTGGTCGGCGGTGTGCAGCTCGCCCTGTTCCTCCTGCCCGACGGGCGGGTGCGGGCCGTCTCGAACCTCGACCCCGCGACCGGCGCCGCCGTGCTCTCACGCGGCATCGTCGGCTCGCGTCTGGTCGACGGGGTGCAGCGGCCCACGATCGCCTCCCCCCTGCACAAGGACGTCTTCGACCTCGAGACCGGCGCCTGCTTCACACGAGCGGAGCTGCACCTCGCCACCTGGCAGGTGCGCGAGAGCGACGGCACGATCGAGGTCGCCCAGCGGACCGCTCTGGTCGCCGCGTCCCACGGGACCTCCGACGACGACGGGAGGCGTGCCGTCGCCGCGCTGGTCGAGGCGGTCCGCCGGGCCAACCCGGCGCTGGACGTGCTCGACTCCTTCGTCGACGTGCAGCAGCCCGACGTCCCCGCGACCCTGGGTTCTCTCGAGTCGGGGCGGCCGGCGGTGGTCGTGCCGCTGCTGCTCTCGGCCGGCTACCACGTGCACGTCGACCTCGCCGAGGCCGCGGCGGAGGCGGAGCGGCCGGTGCGGGTCTCGGGCGCGCTCGGACCCGATCCCCGCCTGGCGCGCGTGCTCGCCCGCCGGCTCCACGAGGCAGGGCTCGACGACGGCGACCGCGTCGTGCTCGCCGCTGCCGGCTCGAGCGACGCCGGTGCCGTCGCGGACTGCTGGACCACCGGCCGCCTCCTCGCCGCCGAGCTCGGCCGCGAGGTGAGCACCTCGTTCATCTCGGCCGCCGAGCCGCGGATCGCGGAGGCGGTCGCCGCCGAGCGCGCCGCCCACCCCGGCGCGCGCGTCGTGGTCGCCACCTACCTGCTCGCGCCCGGCTACTTCGCCGGCCTGGCCGCCTCCGCGGGGGCCGACCTCGCCTCCGCTCCCCTCCTCACCGCCGTCGATCCGCCCGCCCGCGAGCTGGTCGACATCGTCTCGGAGCTGTTCGGGCGCAACGCCTGACGCCTCCTCCCCGCACCACCACCGCTCCACCTCCCCGTCCCGAGCGCGCCCTCGCGCGCGCCGCCCACCCTCCGGAGGACCACGATGACTGCTGCACCCCCGACCACCGTCCCCACGACCGCCGCCACATCCACCGGCATCATCCGACGGCCGGGCCGCTGGATCGACGGCTGGAACCCCGAGGACCCCGCCCAGTGGGAGGCGGAGGGACGCTCCGTCGCCGCTCGCAATCTGAGGTGGTCGATCTTCGCCGAGTTCCTCGGCTTCGTCGTCTGGCAGCTCTGGTCGGTCGTCGTCGTCTCGCTGCCGGCGGCCGGGTTCGCCTTCGACACCGGGCAGATCTTCTGGCTCATCTCGATGCCGAGCCTCGTCGGCGCCACCCTGCGGATCCCGTACACGTTCATGGTCCCCCGCTTCGGCGGCCGCAACTGGACGATCGTGTCGGCGGGCCTCCTGCTGATCCCGAGCGTCGGACTCGGCATCGCGGTCTCGAATCCGGAGACCCCGTTCGGCGTCATGCTCCTGGTGGCCGCGCTCGCCGGCTTCGGCGGCGGCAACTTCGCCAGCTCGATGGCGAACATCACCTTCTTCTACCCGCACGCGCAGAAGGGCTGGGCTCTGGGGCTCAACGCCGCGGGCGGCAACCTGGGCGCCTCCGTCGCGCAGCTCGTCGTGCCGATCGCGATCACCGTCGGCGCCGCGGCCACGCTGAACCTGCCGATCGCCGGCTTCCTCTGGGTCCCCCTGATCGTCGTGGCGATGATCGGCGCCGCCAAGCGCATGGACAACCTCTCGACCGCGAAGTCCGACGTCGCCGCCTCCCTCGCCGCGCTCCGCGAGCCGCACCTCTGGCTGCTGGCCGTGCTCTACATCGGCACCTTCGGGTCCTTCATCGGATTCGCCGGCGTGTTCCCGAAGCTCATCGCCGACACCTTCCCCGAGTTCTCCGGCTTCGCCGTCGGCTCGGCGACGGTCGGCCTCGCGTTCCTCGGCTCCCTGGTGGGCTCGCTGTCCCGCCCCTCCGGCGGCCGTCTGGCCGACCGCTTCGGCGGAGCGCCTGTCACGGTCCTCGCCTTCGTCGCCATGGGCGCCGGGATCCTCGGCGTGATCGCGACACTGCCGCTCGGCAGCTTCTGGCTCTTCCTCGCCTGCTTCCTCGTGCTCTTCTCGGCGGCCGGTATCGGCAACGGCGCGACCTACCGCATGATCCCCACGGTGTTCGCCCTCCGCGCCCGCCAGCGCGGCGACGACGGCATCGGCGCCCAGCGCACGTCTGCCGCGGCGCTCGGCCTGATCTCGGCGATCGGCGCCTACGGCGGCTTCGTGATCCCCCAGCTGCTCGGCTTCTCCAAGACCGAGTTCGGCGACTACACCACGGCGCTGGGCTGGTTCGTCGGCGCCTATGCGGTGATGCTCGCGATCACGGCCGGCGTCTACCTCCGCCTCGCCGCGAAGACGGGGACCCGGATCTGACGATGAGCGCACCCGCCCCGACCGACTCCCACTGCCCGTACTGCGCCCTGCAGTGCGCGATGACGCTGACACCCGCGGCGGGCCCCGTACCCGTGGCGGTCGAGGGGAGGGAGTTCCCGACGAACCGGGGCGGGCTCTGCGCCAAGGGCTGGACCTCCGCCGAGCTGCTGGCGAGCGGACAGCGACTGGTCTCCCCGCTGCTGCGCGGCGCCGACGGCGTCCTCGCGGAGGCGTCGTGGGAGGAGGCGCTCGACGCGGTCGCCGGGGCGGTGCGCGGCGTCCGGGCGCGGCACGGCGCCGACGCGGTGGCCGTCTTCGGCGGCGGGGGCCTCACCAATGAGAAGGCCTACCAGCTCGGGAAGTTCGCTCGGATCGCTCTCGGCACCTCCCGGATCGACTACAACGGCCGCTTCTGCATGTCCTCGGCCGCGGCGGCCGGCAACCGCGCCTTCGGCGTCGATCGCGGACTGCCGTTCCCGGTGTCCGACCTCGACGACGCCGACACGATCCTGCTCCTGGGCTCGAACGTCGCCGCGACGATGCCGCCGCTTCTCGCCCACTTCGCCGGTGCCCGCTCGCGGGGCGGCCTGGTGGTCGTCGACCCGCGCCGCTCGGCCACCGCGCGGCTGACGGAGGACGGCGCCGGCACGCATCTGCAGCCCGCTCCCGGGACGGATCTGCCGCTCCTCCTCGGGCTGATCCACCTGGTCTTCGCCGAGGGCCTCGCCGACACCGCCTACCTCGCCGCGCGCACGACCGGCGTCGAGGCCCTGCGCCGCAGCGTCTCGTCGTGGTGGCCGGAGCGCACCTCCGCGGTCACGGGCGTGCCGACCTCGCTCCTCCGCTCCCTGGCGCGCCGGCTCGCCGCGGGGCGGTCGTTCGTGCTGACCGGCCGCGGGGTCGAGCAGCACGTCGACGGCACCGACACCGCGACCGCCGCGATCAACCTCGCTCTCGTGCTCGGCCTGGTGGGTCGCGAGGGGTCGGGGTACGGCACGCTCACCGGTCAGGGCAACGGCCAGGGCGGACGCGAGCACGGACAGAAGGCCGATCAGCTCCCGGGGTACCGCTCCATCCGCGATCCGGAGGCGCGGCGCCACGTCGCCGCCGTCTGGGACGTGACGCCCGAATCGATCCCCGGCCCGGGCCTGCCCGCCACCGCCCTGCTCGCCGAGCTCGGACGCTCCGTGCACTGCCTGCTGGTGCACGGCTCGAACGTGGTCGTCTCGGCTCCGGACGCCGACGCCGTCCGCGCCGGGCTCGAGGCCCTGGACACGCTGGTCGTCTGCGACTTCTTCCTCTCCGAGACCGCCGCGCTGGCCGATGTGGTGCTCCCGGTGCCGCAGTGGGCGGAGGAGGAGGGCACGATGACCTCGCTCGAGGGCCGGGTGCTCCGCCGCCGCCGGGCGATCGACCCGCCGGCAGGAGTGCGCAGCGAGCTCTGGATCATGAGCGAACTGGCGCGCCGTCTCGACGCCCCCTCGAGCTGGTCGACCGTCCCCTCGGAGGTGTTCGACGAGCTGGCCCGCGCGTCCGCGGGAGGCGTGGCCGACTACTCCGGCCTCTCGCACGCCCTGCTCGACACCGGGATCGCCGCCCACTGGCCCTACCCAGCGGGCGGCACGGGGACGCCGCGCCTCTTCGCTGAGCGCTTCGGGCACCCCGACGGCCGGGCGCGCCTGGTCGCCGTCATCCCCGCCGTCCCCGTCGTCGTGGACCGCGGCGAGGAGCTGACCCTGGTGACCGGCCGCTACCTCCAGCAGTACCAGTCGGGCACCCAGACCCGGCGGGTCGCGGAGCTCGATGCGGCCCGCCCCGAGGCTCGGCTCGAGATCCACCCGGCGACCGCCTCCCGGCTCGGCGTCCGCGACGGAGCACCTGTGGCGATCGGGAACGCGCGCGGCGTGGTCCGCGCCCGCGCGAGCGTCACCGCGGACATCCGCCACGACACGGTGTTCCTGCCCTTCCACTACGCGGGTGAGCAGTGCGCGAACCTCCTCACCGAGGCCGTCGTGGACCCGGTGTCGTCGATGCCCGAGTTCAAGCGCACGCGGGTCTGGGTCCGCGCGGAAGGGACGGCACATGCCTGAGACACCTCCCGAGCGGATCGTCCTGATCGGCTATGGCCCCGTCGGCTCGCGCTTCGTCGAGGAGCTGCTGCCTGCCGTGCGGGCCGGTCTGGTCGCGCTGACGGTGGTCGGCGCCGAGAGCGACGACCCGTACAACCGTGTCCTGCTCGCGGAGTACGCCGTCGGCCGGGCGACCCGCGAGCGCCTCGACCTCGGCGACCGGACGGCGGCGGAGGCGGCGGGCGTCGTCCTGCGCCTGGGAGCGGCCGTCGTGGGGATCGACCGCGCGCGGAACGTCGTGCGGCTGCACGACGGCGAGCGGCTGCCCTACGACCGCCTCGTCCTGGCCACCGGCGCCCGGGCGAACGTGCCGACCCTCGCCGGGATGGAGCGGTCCCGACGCGAGCGGACGGTGCGCGCCGCCGATCCGGAGTCGCTCGACGCGGGCTCCCGGCCCCTCCCGGAGCGGGTGGTGGCGCTGCGCGACCTGGCCGACGCCCGGGTGGTCCGCGAGTCCGTGCGCTCCGGCGCGCGCCTCGTCGTGCTCGGGGCGGGAGTGCTCGGGATCGAGTTCGCCCTCGCGGCCGCCGAGCAGGGCGCGCAGGTGGTGGTGGTCTTCCACGGCGACATCCCGATGGCCCGCAATCTCGACACGGGCGGGGGCCGGATGCTGGCCGCGGCCGCCCGCGCGGCCGGCGTCGAGATGGTGGCGCACGCCCGGTCCGAGAGCGTCCTGCTCGCGCACGACGACCGCGGCCGTGCGCACTTCCAGGCGCTCGTCTGCGCTGACGGCAAGCAGATCGAGGGGGATCTGCTGGTGCTCTCGTGCGGTGTCGGTGCGCGGGTCGAGCTGGCCGCGGGCGCGGAGCTCGCCGTCTCGACCGGGATCCTGGTCGATGAGCAGCTGCGCAGCTGGAGCGACCCGGACGTCTTCGCGATCGGCGACTGCGCGCACGTCGCCCCCCGCGGCTCGGCCCTGCCCGACGGCCGCGTGCCCGGCGGACCGAGCGGACTGATCGGTCCGGGATGGGAGCAGGCGGACCGGCTCGCAGCACGGATCCGGGCGGAGGCGGAGGGCCGCTGCGGCGAGGAGCGCGTCCCCGACGCCCGACCGGCGGTCGTGATGCTGAAGGCCGAGGGCGTCGACCTCGTGGCAGGAGGCGACGTGGCCCCGGAGCCGTGGGACCCGCACCGCCCGGGCGAGGAGCACCTCGAGGTGACGCTGTGGGCTGACCCCGCCCGCGGCGGCTACGCCAAGCTCGTGACCGCAGGAGGAGTGCTGCGCGGGTTCGTCTCGGTGGGTCTGCCCCGGGTCGGCGCCGAGCTCAGCCTCCTCTTCGAGCGGGGCTCGGAGCTGCCGGCGGACCGGTCGAGCCTCCTGCGTCTGGACGCCCCGGATGCGGGCGCCGCGGCGACCGGCGATCCGTTCGCCCCCGATGCCACGGTCTGCTGGTGCAACGGCGTGACGGCGGCGGTGATCACCGATGCGGCTGCGGCGGGACACGGGACGGTCGCCTGCGTCGGGCGGGCGACCCGCGCCGGCACGGGCTGCGGCGGCTGCACCGGTCGTATCGCCGAGCTGCTCGCGCGGACGGCGGTCCCCGCCTGATCGCCGCGAGGACCGGGCCTCGCCGCCTCAGCGGTCGAGCGCCTCCGCGAGGCGCCGGGTGACCGCCCGCAGTTCGAGCTCGGCCCCGCGGACGCGCTCGCCGAGAGCCGCCGCGGTGTCGGCGGCCTGCTCGGCGGCCGCCGCACCCGCCGCCTCGGACGAGGCTCGGTCGGCCGCGACCGACGCGCTGAGCTCGTCCAGCGCCTCCCGGAGGCCCGCCGACTCGTCGCGCAGCACGGAGACGTCGCCCTGCACCGCGCTCAGCTCGCCGCGGAGCCCGGCCACCTCGTCGCGCAGGGCCGCCGTCTCGGCGCGCAGCTCCTCCGTGCGCAGCCGCGCCTGCTCGAACCAGGGGGCGACCAGCCGGTGCACCGCGTCGCGGAGCACGACGCCGCCGCGGCCGAGCCGGGTGGGCGCGGAGCCGGGGTCCTGGAGGAAGTCGTGGTCAGTGGTCATCGTCGTGGTCCCGTCCGGAGAAGCGGCGGTGGAGCACGTCCATCGCCCGCAGATCCTTGTCCATGATGTCGGCCTCGAGGGTGGTGTCGGCGAGGCGGTCGGCGAGGCCCGGCCGGGAGCGGCGCTCGAGCGAGGCCTCGATCAGCTCGACGGAGCGCTCGAACGAGAGCGGTCCGCGCGCCGCGGCCCGGCCCCGCCGACCGAGCGCCTCGAGGTCCACCGCCCCGCTCGCCACGTCCCGCATCGCCTCGAGGAGCGCCGGGGCGGAGCGGGTGATCTTGATGCAGTCGACGCCGTCGATGAGGAACTCCGCTACTCCGCTGGCCGCCGTCACGATCGGCACGGCGCCCGCCGCGGCCGCCTCGACCGGCGCGACGCCGAACGCCTCTCCGGCCCAGGTCGGGAAGAGGAACGCGTCGGCGCGGCCGTGCGCGGCGAGCACCTCGGCGTGCGGCGTCGCTCCGTGGAACTCGACCAGGCCGGCCAGGCCCGCCTCGTCCGCCCGGGCGCGCCAGCCGTCCACGTCTCCGTCGCCGTAGAGGTCCACGCGGAAGTCGCGGGTCTCCTCCGCGAGAGACGCCGCCGCCTCCAGCACCAGCCCGACGCCCTTGTGCTCGCCGAGCGACGCGGCGAACGTGAACCGGGTGGTCCCGCCCTCGCGGTAGCGCCGCGGCTCCGCGGTGTCGGGGGGAACGGACACTCCGCGCCCGATCACCTCGACCTCGCCCAGGCTCAGCCCGCCGGCCTCGATCGCGTCGACGAGGGAGCGGCTGACCGCGACGATCTCGCCGCGGTCGAAGTGGTCGGGGGCCTGGGCGCCGTAGACGCGGAGCACGCGCTCGGGCAGCCCGTCGACCAGGGCGTTCGGGATGCGGTCGCCGAGGTTCCACATCCACGGCGCCTCCACCGCCCGCAGCAGGTCGATCATCGCGAGGCCGCCGATCCCGAGCAGGTTGAAGGCCACCACGTGGGTCGGCGCGAAGTCGCGCAGCTCCTCGAGCAGGATGCGGGTGTTCTCGAACCGCGAGACGGCGCTCTCGTGGTGCAGCAGCTGAGCGATCTCGCCGCCCGTCTGCGGCAGCGGGAAGTAGGTGCGCAGGCTCAACGTGCGGTGCACCTCGACGCCCGAGGGCTCCGGCGGCAGGTAGGTCGGCGTGGTCAGCACGCGCACGGTGTGGCCGCGGGCCGCCATCGCCTCCGCGACGCGCGCACAGGTCATCTCGTATCCGCCGAGCACCTGGGGCGGATAGAGGTTGCTCACGAACAGCAGGCGCATCAGCGCACCTCCCCTCTCGCGGAGGCGTCCGCCGCGATCCGCGCCGTCACCTCGGGCGTGTAGGCCGCGCGGGCCTGGCGGTCGTTGCCGCCGTCCCAGTAGTTGACGAGGTAGAGCCCGGACTGCTGCGTGCGCGGCACGAACGGGAACAGCTGGGCCCGGGGCTCGATCTGCGCGATCCGGTAACCGGCGTCGACCGCGCGCACGTGCAGCCAGATGTCGTCGGCGTCCGGGGCGATCTCGCGGAACGCCTCCCCGTGCGCGGCGATCTCGCCGAGGAGCGCGGCGGGCAGCAGCTGCCCGGAGACGGAGGTGCCGAAGACGTCGGTCGACGCGCGCGTGTCGGCGACCGGCGTCCAGCTCGTGTACGGAGCCACGGCGCCGTCGACGATCCCCACCCGGTGGGCGCGGTAGCAGAGCACGGTCTCGCGGGGGTAGCGCGAGCGGGCGTCGAGCAGGCCCCTCAGCCAGGTGCGCGGGTACACGATGTCGTCGTCGGAGGTGACGAGGTCGCGCTCCCCCGCCCGGCCCGAGAGCAGGTGCGGGTAGTACTTCGTGTGCACGCGGTAGCCGTCGACCAGGCGGATCTCGACGCCGCGGCGGCGGAGGCGTCGCAGCGGCGCGGGCAGGTCGGCGTGCAGGGCCGGGTCGTCGAGCCAGAGCACCAGGCGCGCGGGCCGGGCGTCGCCGCGGGCGATGGACTCGAGCGCCACGTGGACCCGCTGCAGCCGCTCGCCGTGCGTGGTCATCGTCACCACGACCTCGCCCGCCGGATCGACCGCGGAGCGGCGGGAGAAGCGGTTGGCCAGATCGAGCAGCAGCAGCTCGCGCCGGAGCGCGGGCGAGGGGTGGTCGATCGGCCGGGCGGCGATCACGGCGGCGCGGCGCTCCGAGAGGCGCTGAGGGGCGGAGCGGACGACCCGGGCCGCGGAGCGCAGCCGCGTGCGGGGGCGGACACGACGGCCCAGCGCCGCGAGGCGCGTGCGGGGCCGGACGCGCCGGCCGACGGCGGCGAGAGCGGGATGCATCGGTCCAGGTTAGCCGGAGGCGCCCGGGGGCCCTGCGCCGGTCAGGGCTCGTCGACGACCGCGAAGGCCCGCACCGGGAAGGTCCCGAAGCCCCGCACCTTCGGCGGCACGGCGGTGAAGCGCGCCCCTGTCGCCGGCAGCCCGCCGAGGCCGGTGAGGTGCTCGACGACGTGCACTCCCGCGGCGAGGAGGGCCGAGTGCGCGGGCCGCGATCCGCCCGACTCCGTGTCGTCGATGTTCACCGAGTCGATGCCGACCAGCACCGCGCCGGCGGCGACGAGCGCCTCCGCCGCCTCGCCGCTGAGGAAGGGGGCGCCCCTGCCGTACCCGGGCGTGGCGAAGTGCGCGTCCCAGCCGGTGCGGAGGAGGACGGCGGCGCCGCGGACGTCGAGTCCCGCGACCGCGTCCGCACTGATGTCCCGTCCGGTGGCTCCGGTCGCGTCGACCACGACGGCAGGCAGATCGACCAGCGTCTCGAGGCGGAGAGCGGCGAGATCGGCTCCGCCCTCGTAGCGGTGGAACGGGCTGTCGAGGTAGGTGCCCGTGTTCCCGATCATCTCGATGACGTCCATCGCGAACTCGGTGCCGGGCGCGTAGGAGGCGCGGGACGCCTCACGCGTGAGGTGCGGCCGGATGCGCGGAGCGGGCAGGCCCGGGTAGGTCACCAGCCCGTCCGCGACGGTGTGGCTGAGGTCGACGAAGCGGCGCGAGGAGGTCATGCGCCCGATCCTGGCAGGGGCCGGATCGGGCGCACCATCGAGATGCCGCCCCGCGGGGCGGCGTTCCCGCCTCTACTTCTTCGGCAGCGCCGCCGACAGGTCCGCGATCAGGTCGGACGAGTCCTCGAGGCCCACCGAGAGGCGCACCAGCGACTCCGAGACCTCCAGCGGCGTGCCCTTCACCGACGCGTGCGTCATCTCGCTCGGGTAGCCGATCAGCGACTCGACGCCGCCCAGTGACTCCGCGAGCTGGAACAGCTCGGTCGACTCGGCGAACTTCCGGGCCGCGCGCGGCGTCGCGAGCTCGAGCGAGAGCATCCCGCCGAACCGCGACATCTGGCGCTTCGCCAGCTCGTGGCCGGGGTGCGAGGGCAGGCCCGGGTAGTGCACGGCCGTCACCGCCGGGTGCTCGACGAGGAACTCGGCGACCGCCTGCGCGTTGACGGAGTGGCGCTCCATCCGCACCCCGAGGGTCTTGATGCCGCGGACCGTGAGCCACGCGTCCATCGGGCCCGAGATCGCTCCGACCGCGAACTGCAGGAACGCGATCTTCTCGGCCAGCGGCCCCGAGCGCAGGGCGAGCGCGCCGCCGACGACGTCCGAGTGGCCGCCGAGGTACTTCGTGGTCGAGTGCACGACCACGTCGGCACCGAGTGCCAGCGGCTGCTGCAGCGCGGACGAGGCGAAGGTGTTGTCGACGACGACGATCAGGTCGTGCGCGTGGGCCAGGTCGGCGAGCTCGGCGATGTCGCTGATGGTCATCAGCGGGTTCGACGGGGTCTCGACCCAGAGCATCTTCGTCTCGCCGGGGACGATCGCCCGCTGCACCTCGCGGAGGTTCGACATGTCGACGGCCGTGTTGCGCACGCCCCAGGCGCTGTGCACCCGGTCGATCAGGCGGTGGCTGCCGCCGTACGCGTCGTTGCCCAGGACGACGTGGTCGCCGGGCGCGAGGGCGGCGCGCAGCAGGGTGTCCTCGGCGGCGAGGCCGGAGGAGAAGGAGTAGGCGACGTCCGCGCCCTCGAGCGAGGCGATGAGCTCCTGGAGCGAGTCGCGCGTCGGGTTCGCCGAGCGGGCGTACTCGTAGCCGCCCCGGAGACCGCCGATGCCGTCCTGGACGAACGTGGAGGTCATGTAGACGGGCGGCACGACCGCCCCGGTGGTCGGATCGAACTCCTGGCCGGCGTGGATGGCGCGGGTGTCGAAGTGCTGCTTCTTGGGCATGGTGCGGGCTCCCTGGGTCGGAGGTGCGGAGGCGGCGGCCGTCAGGCCGTGGCGTAGGTGAGGAGGTCCTGTCGGGTGATCACCGCGACGGGCTTGCCCTCGTCGGTGACGAGGAGGGCGCTGCGCTCGGTGAGCGCGGCGCGGGCGGCGGTGATGCTCTCGCCGAGCCCGATCAGCGCGAGCGCGTCGCCCACGCAGTCGCCGAGCGGGTCGTTCATCGAGGCGGATCCGGCGAAGACGCGGTCGAGCAGCTCGCGCTCGTCGACGGCTCCGACGACCTCGCCCATCACGACGGGCGGCTCGGCGGTCAGCACCGGCAGCTGCGAGACGCCGTACTCGGTCATGATGCCGATCGCGTCGCGGATCGTGTCGGTCGGGTGAGCGTGCACGAGCGCCGGGAGGTCGGCCTGCCCGCTCGCCGCCCGCGCGCGGAGCACGTCGCGGACGGTGCCCTCGTCGCGCATCTCGAGGAAGCCGTAGGAGCGCATCCAGCGGTCGTTGAAGATCTTGCCGAGGTAGCCGCGCCCGCCGTCCGGAAGGAGCACGACGACGACGTCGTCCGGCCCTAGACCGGCGGCGGCCTTGAGCGCGACGGAGACGGCGAGCCCGCTCGATCCGCCGACGAGCAGCCCCTCCTCGCGGGCGAGGCGGCGGGTCATCGCGAACGACTCGGCGTCGCTGGAGGCGATGATCCGGTCGACCACGCTCGGGTCGTACGCGCTCGGCCAGAAGTCCTCGCCGACGCCCTCGGTCAGGTACGGGCGACCGCCGCCGCCCGAGTAGACGGAGCCCTCGGGGTCGGCGCCGACGATCTGCACGCGGCCCTCCGACACCTCCTTGAGGTAGCGGCCGACGCCGCTGATGGTGCCGCCCGTGCCGACTCCCGCGACGAAGTGGGTGAGCCGGCCGGCGGTGTCGCGCCAGATCTCGGGGCCCGTGGTCTCGTAGTGGCTGAGCGGTCCGTTGAGGTTCGCGTACTGGTTGGGCTTGAAGGCGCCGGGGATCTCGCGGGCGAGGCGGTCCGAGACGGAGTAGTAGGAGGCGGGGTCCTCCGGAGCGACGGCCGTCGGCGTCACGACGATCTCGGCCCCGTAGGCGGTGAGGACGTTGCGCTTGTCCTCCCCCACCTTGTCCGGCAGCACGAACACGCAGCGGTAGCCGCGCTGCTGCGCGACGAGGGCGAGGCCGATGCCGGTGTTGCCGCTGGTCGGCTCCACGATGGTGCCGCCGGGCTTCAGCAGCCCGTCGCGCTCGGCTGCGTCGATGATGCGGGTCGCGATGCGGTCCTTCGACGAGCCGCCGGGGTTCAGGTACTCGACCTTGACCAGCACGGTCGCCTGCACGCCCGCCGCGACCGGACCCAGCTTCACCAGCGGGGTGTCGCCGATGAGGTCGAGCACCGAATCGGCGTAGGCCATCCCGGTCTCCGGGCGTGCGGGAAGGGCGCGATCCAGGCTCATCCCGCCAGCGTAGCAACCGGCTGCGGGCGTGTGACGGGGGTGGGCGGAGGCACAGGGAGCGGTCTCGGGAGGGGAGTGCCGCCGGTCGCGCCGGTGCCCTATCGTGGGGGTCCGCGAGCGCCGCGGTCGACCCGGAACGGACCCCGAATGACCTCACCGATCGCCGCACCGCCGCGGCGTCCGGCCGACATCCACCTCCTCCGCCTGCTCGGCCCGGCGCTGGTCGCCGGAGTCGCCTACCTCGACCCGGGCAACGTCGCCAGCAACATGACGGCCGGCGCCCGGTTCGGCTACCTCCTGGTCTGGGTGGTGGTGCTCGGCAACCTGATGGCCTGGCTCATCCAGTACCTCTCGGCGAAGCTCGGCCTGATGACCGGCCGCAGCCTCCCCGAGCTGCTCGGCGACCGCCTGCGCGGCCGCTGGGGCCGCCGGGCCTACTGGCTGCAGGCCGAGACGGTCGCGATGGCGACCGACCTGGCCGAGGTGATCGGCGGCGCGATCGCGCTGAACCTGCTCTTCGGACTGCCGCTGCTGGCCGGCGGCGTGGTCACCGGCGCGGTCTCGCTGGTGCTGCTGCTCGTGCAGACGCGGGGCGGGGCGCAGCCGTTCGAGCGGGTGATCACGGCGCTGATGGTGCTGATCGCCGTCGGCTTCACGGTCGGCGTGGTCGTCGATCCGCCGGACGCGGGCGCGACCGTCGCCGGTCTCGTGCCGCGCTTCGAGGGCTCGGAGTCGGTGCTGCTCGCCGCCTCGATCCTCGGCGCGACCGTCATGCCCCACGCGATCTACGCCCACTCCGCGCTCGCCCGCGACCGCTTCGGCCACGTCGAGGGCGTCGGCGCGCGCCGGAGGATCCTGGTCGCCACCCGGATCGACGTGACGATCGCGCTCGCCATCGCCGGCACCGTGAACCTCGCGATCCTGCTCCTCGCCGCGCACTCCCTCGCGGGAGTCGCCGGGACCGACAGCCTCGAGGGCGCCCACGCGGCCATCGGGGCGGCGCTCGGACCGGTGGTCGCGACCCTGTTCGCCGTCGGCCTGCTCGCCTCCGGCCTCGCCTCGACCTCGGTCGGCGCGTACGCGGGGGCCGAGATCATGCACGGTCTGCTCCAGGTGCGGGTGCCGCTCGTCGCCCGTCGTCTGGTCACGCTGATCCCGGCGCTCCTGGTGCTCGCGATCGGCTTCGACCCGACGCGCGCGCTGGTGCTCAGCCAGGTGGTCCTGTCGTTCGGCATCCCCTTCGCGCTCGTGCCGCTCGTGATCCTGACGCGCGACCGCCGCCTGATGGGCGACCAGACGAACCGCTGGTTCACCACCCTCGCCGCCGCCCTGGCCGCCGTCTTCCTCATCGTCCTGAACGGCCTGCTGCTCTGGCTCACCTTCGCCCCCTGAGCGGAGCGGCGGCGCATCCTGCGGATCGAGCGGGCCCGTTGGGCATCCCGCTGATCGAGCGGCCCGCTCCTCGGGCGCATCGAGATCCCCCTGACCGCGCATTGATCCGATCCGAAGCCTCGCTCGTTATCCTCTGAGAGCGCCTCTCAGGCGCCTGCGCCCGCCCCAGGCGCCTTCCGCCCTCAGAACGAGAGACGCCGCCGTGCCCAAAGACACGATGTCCGCCAAGAACCGCGCCCGACAGGAGAAGCTCGAGGCCTACAAGCGCGAGCAGGACCGCCGCAAGCGCGGCTCCCGCATCTGGATCTGGTCGCTGTCGGCCCTGGCCGTCCTCGCGGTCGGCGGGATCGTCGCGGTCACCGTCTTCGGGAACCAGCAGATCGTCGAGGCGCGCGAGATCGACGGCCTGCAGACCTTCGACAACGACGCCACCCACGTCGCCGGCGCCGTCGACTACCCGCAGACCCCGCCGGCGGGCGGCCCGCACAACGCCGTGTGGATGAACTGCGGCGTCTACGACGAGCCCGTCCCGAACGAGAACGCGGTGCACGACCTCGAGCACGGCGCCGTCTGGGCCACGTACGACCCCGAGCTCCCGCAGAGCGAGGTCGACGCGCTGATCGCCGCGATGCCCGACACCTACTCCGTCGTCTCGCCCTACGAGGGCCTCGAGTCGCCCATCGTGCTGAGCGCCTGGGACGCCCAGGTCGCGATCGACTCGCCCGAGGACCCCCGCATCGACGCCTTCGTCGAGCGCTTCTGGCAGTCCTCGAGCGCTCCGGAGCCCGGCGCCCCCTGCACCGGAGGGATCGATGCGCCCGGCAAGCAGTAGGGGCCGGATCCTCGTCGCCGCGGTCGCCGTGGTCGCGCTCCTCCTCGGGGCGGCCGGCGGCTACCTCTTCGGCGCGCTCGCCCCGTTCGCCTCCGCCGCGACGCCCTCGAGCGCGAGCGCCGAAGCGGGTTTCGCGCGCGACATGCAGGTGCACCACCTGCAGGGCGCCGAGCTGGCGATGATCGCCCGCGAGCGCAGCGCCGACGACGAGGTCCTCACCGTCTCGAAGGACATCCTGCTCACCCAGCAGCAGCAGGCCGGGCAGCTCTTCGGCTGGCTCAACTCGTGGGGCCTGCCGCAGGCTGCTCCGGAGCCCTCGATGACCTGGATGGGCCGGCCGACCCTGGCCGGAGCCGCCGACGAGCACTCGTCGATGGGGATGGGGACCGAGGACGGCGTCGTGCCCGCGAGCATGCCCGGTCTCGCGACACCGGACCAGATCACCGCCCTCAGCAGCGCGTCGGGCCGCGACTTCGACCGGATGTTCCTCGAGCTGATGATCGCCCACCACCGCGGCGCGATCGACATGGCCGAGGCGCTGCTCGCCCGGAGCCGCGTGACGGTCGCCACCGACTTCGCCTCCTCCGTCGTGAAGGCCCAGGAGGCCGAGATCTCGCTGATGGAGCAGATGCTCGAGGACCGGCCGGCGGAGTGACCGACTCCGGCGCGGGCGACGGCGGATGAGAGCGATGCGCCTCCCCACCGGGGAGGGGCACATGCTCTCCGCCGACGTCGTGCACGGGGCCCGGCGACTCAGACGGCGTCGGCTGGGAGTAGCCCCGCGGGGGCCGCGGCCGCCGATCCGCGGCTCAGCCCTGGAGGGCCGACTCCGTCTGCTGCGCGTAGAGCGAGGCGTAGAGTCCGCCGAGGCCGAGCAGCTCGCGGTGGGTGCCCGATTCGACGATCCGGCCGCCCTCGACGACGTGGATGACGTCGGCCGACACGATGGTCGAGAGCCGGTGAGCGATCGCGATGGTGGTGCGACCGCGGGCGGCGTCGTCGAGCGCGGTCTGGACGATCCGCTCCGAGACGGTGTCGAGGGCGCTGGTCGCCTCGTCGAGGATGAGGACCGCCGGGTCCTTCAACAGGACGCGCGCGATCGCGAGCCGCTGCTTCTCGCCTCCGGAGAGCCGGTAGCCGCGCTCGCCGACCAGCGTGTCGTAGCCGTCGGGGAACGACGTGATCGTCGCGTGGATGTTCGCGGCGCGGGCGGCCGCCTCCAGCTCCTCCTGCGTCGCGTCCGGGCGGGCGTAGCGGAGGTTGTCGCCGATCGTCGCGTGGAAGAGGTAGGTCTCCTGGCTGACGATGCCGATGTGCGAGACGAGCGACTCCTGCCGCAGCTCGCGCACGTCGGTACCGGCGAAGCGCACCGCTCCCCCGGCCACGTCGTAGAGGCGCGGGACGAGGTACGAGATGGTGGTCTTGCCCGCGCCGGAGGGACCGACGAAGGCGACGAACTGGCCCGGCTCGATCGCGACCGAGACGTGGTCGAGCGTCGGGCGCGCGTCCTCCGCCTGGTCGGGGTAGCGGAACACGACGTCGTCGAGCTCGACCCGGCCGAGCTCGCCCGAGACCTCGCGTGCATCTGCCCTGTCCGTGATCGCCGGACGCAGGTCCAGGTACTCGAAGATGCGGGCGAACAGCGCTCCGGCCGTCTGCAGGTCGAGCGCGACGCGCATCAGGCCCAGGAGCGGCCACATCAGGCGCGCCTGCACGGTGGTGAAGGCCACGACGGTTCCGGCGGTGACGGTGGTGCCGCCGAGGATCAGCCAGGCGGCCACAAGGTACACGATCACGGGGATGACCGAGAGGAAGATCTGCACCATCGCGAAGAACCACTGGCCGGACATCTGCTGCCGCACCTGGAGCTCGATCTGCCGGCCGTTCTCGTCGGCGTAGCGCGTCACCTCCGACTCCTGGCGGCCGAAGCTCTTGGCCAGGAGGATGCCCGATACGCTCAGGGTCTCCTGGGTGATCGCGGTCATCTCGGACAGCGACTCCTGCGTCTTCGTCGCGATGCGCGCCCTCACCTGGCCGACGCGGCGCTGGGCCACGACGAGCACCGGAGTGAGGACGAGGGCGACGATCGTCATCTGCCACGAGAGCAGGAGCATCGCGACGACGGCCGCGATCACGGTGACGGTGTTGCCCAGCACGCTCGAGACGGTGTTCGTGAGCACGTTGGCCACGCCGCCCACGTCGTTGGCGAGGCGCGACTGGATGACGCCGGTGCGGGTGCGGGTGAAGAAGCCGAGCTCCATCGCCTGCAGGTGGCGGAAGAGGCGGATGCGCAGCTCCCCCATGACCGTGTTGCCGACGGTCGCGGTGAGGTAGGTCTGCCAGACGCCGAGGATCGCCGAGAACGCCCAGACCAGCACCATGACGCCGACCAGCTCGAGCAGCACCGGGAGGTCCGGGCGTCCGCCTGGCGGGAAGAGCCCACGGTCGAAGGCCAGCTGAGTGAGGAGCGGGGGCACCACCGTGAGGGCGGCGCCGACGAGCACGAGGATCACGGTGAGCGTGAGCTTGGGGCGGTGGTCGCGGAAGAGTCCCGCGATGCGCCGGAGCAGGTCGTCAGCCCTTGGTGGCGCCGGCGAGGAGGCCGCGGACGAAGAACCTCTGGAGGGAGAAGAACACGATGAGCGGCACGATGATCGAGATGAACGCGCCGGCCGTGAGCAGCTCCCACGACTGGCCGTAGGAGCCGGTGAGGTCCTGCAGCGCCTTCGTGATCGGCAGCCCCTGTCCGGAGGTGAAGACCGTCGCGACCAGCAGGTCGTTCCAGACCCAGAGGAACTGGAAGATGCCGAAGGAGGCGATGGCGGGGACCGAGAGCGGGAGCACGATGCGGAAGAAGATCTGGCCGTGTCCGGCGCCGTCCACTCGTGCCGCTTCGATGACCTCGCCGGGGATCTCGGAGATGAAGTTGTGGAGCATGAAGATCGCGAGCGGGAGCGCGAAGATCGTGTGCGCGATCCACACCTTCGCGTAGGAGCCGTCCAACCCGTTCACCCCGAGGCCGGGGAGGATGTAGAGCCCTCCGATGCGCAGGCCGTCCGAGAACAGCTGCAGCAACGGCACGAGCGCCATCTGGATGGGGACGATCTGGAGCGAGAACACGAGGACGAAGAGCGTGTTGCGGCCCTTGAAGTCGATCCAGGCGAACGCGTAGGCGGCGAGGCTGGCGATCGTGATCGGGATCAGCGCCGCCGGCAGCGTGATGACCAGCGAGTTCACGAACGCCTTGCCCAGGGTCAGGCTGTCGCCCGAGTTGAGCGCGTTCGCGTAGTTGTCGAGGGTGAAGCCGGGGTTGGCGAAGATCGTCCACCAGCCGGTCGTCTTGATGTCGTTCGCGGGGCGGAACGACGAGATGAACAGGCCGAGGGTGGGAACGGTCCAGATGACGGCGATGATCAGCGCGGCGAGAGTGGCGCCGCGCGATGTCGTCGCCTTCTTGACCTTGCCGCTGGCCGCCTCGATCCTGGACTCGCCGCGGGCGAGCGCGCGCTCGGTGCTGCGGTCGACCGGAACCTGGATCGGAGTGGGCGTGACGCTCATCGGATCTCCCTCTGCTTGGCGAGCTGGCGGGCGTTGTAGACGACGATCGGGAGCACGAGCAGGAACAGGATGACCGCGAGGGCCGCGCTGTAGCCGCTGCGGGCGCCGAGCTGGAACTGGCGGACCATCTCGAACGCGAGGACCGTGGTGTCGGAGCGGCCGCCGGTCATCGCCGAGACGATGTCGAAGACCTTCAGCGACGCGATCGAGATCGTCGTGAGGACGACCACGATCGAGGAGCGGATGCCTGGGACGGTGACGTTCCAGAAGGACTGCCACGCGCTGGTGCCGTCGAGCGAGGCCGCTTCGAGCTGCTCGGAGGGGACGCCCTTGATGGCGGCGGAGAGCACCGTCATGGCGAATCCGGCCTGGGTCCAGATGAGGACGACGACGAGGAACAGCGTGTTCCACGGCTCGAGTCCCAGCCAGTCGACCGGCGGGGCGCCGAAGGCGGTGAGGATGCCGTTGAGGAGGCCGATCTGCTCGCCCTGGCGCACGTCGTAGAAGAACTTGAAGATGATCGACGCGCCGACGAACGAGATCGCCATCGGCATGAAGACCAGCAGCTTGAAGAACTTCTCGCCGCGGCTCTTGTCGATGAAGACCGCGTAGGCGAGACCGATCGCGGTCGCCGTGATGGGGGCCAGGAGCACCCAGACCACCGTGTTCAGGAAGGCGGTGATGCCGTCGGGGCTGGTGAAGACCCAGACGAAGTTGTCGATGCCGGCGAATCCGGAGCCGTCGTTCTTCATGAACGCGTTGATGGCCGTCGTGATCGTCGGGTAGATCAGGCCGATGAGGATGAAGAAGGCGGCCGGTGCCATGAACGCGATGAGTTGGAGTCCGTAGCCCGCGCCTTTGCGGGACCGGAAGTCGAGCAGGAACAGCGCGCCGCCGATGACGGCGGCCACCACCGCGACCCAGAGGACGGAGTTGTAGAGGCCGAACACCAGCAGGAGGACGACCGGCAGGACGACCGTGACCGCGAGCCGGAGGACCGTGTAGCCGGTGCCGCGGCGGGGCGCGATCTCGACGAAGAAGAGGATGAGCGCCACCACGGCCGCGAAGGCCAGGAGGATGAGCGGGATCTGCGCGAGCGGCGGGATTCCCGCCAGCCATTGGAAGAACCCCGAGATGGTGATGGGGGACATGGACGCCCTTTCGAGTGCGACTCTGGACTCAGGAGGGGCCCGGCCCCGGGATCCGTGGATCCGGGGGCCGGGCCGTCACAGCTGAGCCGCCACTCGGGAGCGGCGGCTCTGCTCCGCTGCTAGGAGGTGTAGCCGGCCTGGATCTCCTCGAGCGCCTGGTCGGTGCTCGTGCCGTCGATCCAGTCGACCATGCCCTTGAAGAAGCTGTCCGAGCCCACTGCCTTCGGCATGAGGTCGGACGCGTCGAAGCGGAACGTGGTGTCCGGGTTCTGGAGGATCGCGATGGAGTCCTTCAGGACGTCGCTGCCCGCGTTGGCCGGGTCGAGACCGGTGTTCGCGGAGATGACGCCGCCGAGGGAGACGCGGCTGTTGGCCCAGTCGGCGCTGGCCAGGTACTCCTGGACCTTCGCGGTGTCCTCGTCGTTCGAGAACGCGGCGACCATCTCGCCACCACCGGTGACGGCCTGGGCGTCGTCGGCCTTGACCGGCGGGGTGAGGAAGGCCCACACGTCGCCGTCCTCGGCCACGTTGGCGCCGGCCGAGGTCAGGAAGCCCTCGAAGAACGAGGCCTGGTGGGTCAGCGCGCAGGTGCCGTTCGCCATGTTCTGGGCGACGTCGCCGAAGGCGGTGGAGTTGATCGACTTCACGTCGCCGTAGCCGGCGTTGACGAGGGTCGGGTCGAGGAGGATCGATCCGACGGAGTCGAACGCGGACTTGATGGCCGGGTCGGTGAAGGGGGTGTCGCCCGCGACCCAGGAGTCGTAGACGTCGGGGCCGGCCTCGCGGAGGACGGCGTCCTCGATCCAGTCGGTTCCGGGCCAGCCGGAGGCCTCACCGGAGTTGAAGCCCGCGCACCAGGACGGTCCGCCGGTCTTCTCGGCGATCGTCTTGCCGAGCGCCTCCATCTCGTCCCACGTCGTGGGAACGGAGACGCCCCACTCCTTGAACTTGGCCGGGGAGTACCAGATGTAGCCCTTGACGGACGCCATCAGCGGCGCGCCGTACTGGGTGCCGTCGACCTGGCCGTACTTCTGCCAGTCCTCGGACCAGTTCTGCTTGACGTTGGCGAGGGCGCCCTCGGGGAGCTCCTGCACCTTGCCGGAGGCGACGGTGTCGGCGAGCAGACCCGGCTGCGGGAAGATCGCGAGGTCGGGGGTGTCGCCACCCTGGACCTTGATGCCGATCTGCTTCTCGAACTCCTTGTCGCCCGTGTACTTGATCTCGATGCCGCTCTCCTTCTCCCAGTCCGCCCAGGACTGCTCGAGAAGGGTGGCCTCGTCGCCGTTGATGGTGCCGTAGACGTTGACGACGCCGTCGGCGGTGCCGACCGTGCCGGCCGAGCTGCCGCCGCCGGCGTTCGGGTCGTTGGGGTCACTGCTGCTGGAGCAGCCCGCGAGTGCGATGCCGGCCGCTGCCAGAACGGCGACCGGGACGGTGATACGGCGGTGCAGGGATGACCGCATTCTTCCTCCTCATTGAGTGGTGGAACCAGCCGAGCAGGCCGCTCCTCGCCGATCGGGATCGGGAGGCTGTGGCGGCTCGAAGCGTGTGCCGCGACGACTCGGATGCTGGTGATGGCGATGCCAGGAGGAACTCCGAGCGGATCACCGGATTCGTGTGGGTGGGCTCCCACGGAGGGAAACCTTTCCACAAGAACGATGAAAGCACAACGCCGGTGATAGAGCGCTCTCTGAGATAACGATTCGGCGTCAGAACAGCGATCGCGGGGCCGGGGCCGAGCGGAGATCGATCTCGGCGCGACGCCCGGCCGCCGGGCGGGGTATAACTTCCTGGAACCGTTTCCAGCATCGAGGCCGGACGGTCGGGAGGAACGCCGTGCCAGGCATCGAAGAGGTGGCCGAGCTCGCAGGAGTGTCGAAGGCGACGGTCTCGCGCGCGCTCAGCGGCCGGGGCTACGTCTCCGCGGGGACGAAGCAGCGCGTCGAGCGCGCCGCGACGAGCCTGGGCTACGTCGTCTCCGCCAACGCCTCCAGCCTCGTCACCGGCCGCAGCAACAACATCGCCGTGATCATCCCGATCATCAACCAGTGGTTCTTCGCCGGGATCATCGAGGGCATCGAGCGCGCCCTGCTCGCCGCCGGCTACGACCTGCTCCTCTACAACATCGACAAGCACCTCGACGCCCGCCGGAGCGTGTTCGAGTACTACCTCGTCCGCAAGCGCGTCGACGCGATCGTCGCCGTCACCCTCGAGATCTCGCCGCACGAGACGGAGGCGCTCCTCGCCCTGGGCAAGCCCATCGTCGGCATCGGCGGCGAGCTCCCCGGCATCCCCACCTTCAGCATCGACGACGTCGCCGCCTCCCGCCTCGCCACGGAGCACCTGCTCTCCCTCGGCCACGAGCGGGTCGTCCACATCGGCGGGCTCGCGGAGGAGGAGATGGACTTCCACGTCCACACGCAGCGCCGCGACGGCTTCCGCCAGGCGCTCGAGGCCGCCGGCCTCGAGCCGGGCGCGCAGGACATCGTGCCCACCACCTTCGACATCCCCGGCGGGCACAGCGCCGGACGGCAGGTCCTCGGCGACCCGCGGACCCGGCCGACGGCGATCTTCGCCGCCTCCGACGAGATCGCGATCGGGATCATCCTCGCGGCGCGCGAGCTCGGCCTCTCGGTGCCCGAGGACGTCTCCGTCATCGGGATCGACGACCACCCCCTCGCCGAGCTCTTCGGTCTCAGCTCGATCCGCCAGGACCCGCGCCAGCAGGGCGAGCTCGCGGTCGCGCTGGTGCTGGACGCGCTGGCCGCCCTCGGTCGAGGCGAGCCCCCTCCCCCGGCCCGCCACACGCTGATCCCCGCCTCGCTGGTGATCCGCACCAGCACCTCGGCGCCGCGGGGGGCGAGAATCGGAGCATGAGCGACTCCGACACCCCCACCGTCCGCGACGTCCCCGAGCGGTCCCGCTTCGTGATCGAGGTCGGCGGCACCCCGGCCGGCTTCGCCGCGTACACCCGTCAGGGCGACGAGGTGACGCTCACCCACACCGTCGTCGACGACGCGTGGGAGGGCCACGGCCTCGGGAGCATCCTCGCGCGGGCCGCGGTCACCGCGATCACGGAGGCGGGCGGCACGGTCGTCCCGCGCTGCCCCTTCGTCGCGGCCTGGCTGCGCAAGCACCCCGACGTCGACGCCCGGGTCCGCTGGCCCGAGGACTGACTCGCTCCGGGGGCGTCCTGCTCCCGATCTCCTGGAGCGCCCAGGTGTTGCCGTCCGGATCGGCGAAGTACGCGTACTGCACGCCGCCCAGGTCCTGGACCTCGCTGATCTCGAGCGAGCGGCCGACGAGCTCCGCGCGAGCGGCGGCGATGTCGTCGACGACGAGGTGGAGGGAGCGGACGACGCCCTCCTCCGGACCGGGGCCCATCCCGCTGCCGACCACGATCGAGCAGGCCGAGCCGGGCGGGGTGAGCTGGACCACGCGCATCGCGGCGGAGGGCCGCACGTCGTGGTCGAGGTGGAAGCCCATCACCTCCGTGTAGAAGGCGACCGCGCGGTCGACGTCGCCGACGGGGAGGGGGACGAGCTCGAGTCGCATCTGCACGCGACCAGTGTGCCGCGCGGCGGAACCGCGCGGGAGGGGTCAGTCCCGCGGGCCGACGACGAGGCGCTCGTGCATGATCTCGACGGCGCGCTCGAGGACGCGGCGGTCCTCGAGGGTGAGATCGGCGAAGATCGGCGTCAGCGCGTCGCCGAGGTCGGTCCGCCAGGCGTTCAGCGCGTCCGCGCCGGCGGGAGCCAGGCGGATCTGCCAGGCGCGCGCGTCGAGGGGATCGGCGATCCGGTCGAGCCAGCCGGTCTCGACGAGGTTCTTCACGATCTTGGTCATCGTGGGCTGCGAGACGCGGCTCTGGGAGGCGAGCTCCCCCAGGCGCATCGGGCCCATCGAGAGGAGCACCGAGAGCGTGCGCCAGACGGCCTGCGACTCCTGGTTGCCGGTCGCCTGGGCGGCGAGGCGGGTGATCCGGTGCGTCACCGAGACGAAGTCGCTCAGGAGCTCGCTGAGCGAGACCTCGCTGGGCGGGACGTCGCGGGCGGGGAGCCCGGCGAGCAGATCGTGAGCAGTCACGCTCCGATCCTAGGGGCGCGCGCCGCCAACGGCCGGGAACGACGAAGGGCGCCGCCTCCGAGGAGACGACGCCCTGCGTCTGCAGGCGTGCCTGCATCACCCCGACGAGCGACCGGCCGGAGCCGGCACCCGCGACGGGTGAAGGGAATTACTTGACGGTGACGGTCGCGCCGGCGCCCTCGAGCTGAGCCTTGGCCTTCTCGGCGGTCTCCTTGTTGACGGCCTCGAGGACCGCCTTGGGGGCACCGTCGACGAGCGCCTTCGCCTCACCGAGGCCGAGGCTGGTGAGGGCGCGCACCTCCTTGATGACCTGGATCTTCTTCTCGCCGGCGGCCTCGAGCACGACGTCGAACTCGGTCTGCTCCTCGACCTCTTCGGCGGGGGCGGCCGGGCCGGCCACACCGGCGGCGGCGACGGGCGCCGCAGCGGTGACCTCGAAGACCTCTTCGAACTTCTTGACGAACTCCGAGAGCTCGATGAGCGTGAGCTCCTTGAAGGCCTCGATGAGCTCGTCCTGCGTGAGCTTTGCCATGATTTTTCTCCTTGTTTTTCTTTGTCTACGAACCGCGCGCGCACTGCTTCCCGGAAGGGGAAGACGTCAGCTCGCGGACTCCTGCTTCTCGCGCAGCGCCTCGACCGTGCGAACGGCCTTCGAGAGCGGAGCGTTGAACAGATATGCGGCGCCGAACAGCGAGGCCTTGAAGGCGCCGGCGAGCTTGCCGAGCAGAACTTCGCGGGACTCGAGGTCGGCGAGCTTGCCCACCTCTTCTGCGGTCAGCGGGTTACCGTCGAAGTAACCGCCCTTGACCACGAGGAGAGGGTTTGCCTTGGCGAAGGCACGCAGCGACTTCGCGACGGCGACAGGGTCGCCGTGCACGAACGCGATGGCCGAGGGGCCAGCGAGCTCGTCGTCGAAGGACGAGATACCGGCGTTGTTCGCCGCGATCTTGGTCAGCGTGTTCTTCACCACGGCGTAGGTTGCGTGCTCACTGATGTCCTTGCGCAGCGTCTTGAGCTGAGCAACAGTGAGACCGCGGTACTCGGTCAGCAGAACGGCCGTCGAGCTCTGGAACTTCTCCGTGAGTTCGGCAACCGAGGCTTCCTTGTTCGCCATGGCTACTCCTGTGAATTCTCGTGCCGGTAGCCCGAAGGCAGGCAAAGAAAAAAGCTCCGGCACAGGGGCGCGGAGCTTCGGGATCGCGGTGAGGCGGAACTGAACTCGTGCACCTGCGCGGGCAATTCGCTTCGCGAATCCTTCGTCCGGTGGCGATCCGCGGGGCCGGGGCCCTGCTCGTGCGCACACCGGAAACCGGCGGTCTTTGGCTTCGGGAAGCGTACGTCATCGCGGCGCGCGGGCGCAAGTCGAGGAGGAGGGCCCGCTCGCGGGATGCTGGAGGCATGACCGGCCCGACCCCCGACTCCGCCCGCGACGTCGACTCCGCGATCGCCTCGGTGGAGGGCGAGCTCAGCATCCTCTTCAACCGCGTGCGGGCGGCGATGCGCTCCTACGCCGAGCGTCTCCACCCGGAGCTGACGCCGCTGGGCTACAAGACGATCTCGGCGCTCGAGCGCCGCGGACCCGTGCACTCGGGCGTGCTGGCCGAGCTCCTCGAGATGGACAAGTCGGCGCTCAGCCGCCAGATCACGGCGCTCGACCGCCTCGGCTTCCTCGAGCGCACCCCCGACCCGCAGGACGGCCGCGCCACGATCCTCTCGGTGACTCCGGCGACCGCCGCGCGGCTGCGCGAGATCCGCAGCTCGAACCAGGCGCTGATGCACGAGGAGCTGCGCAGCTGGGCGCTCGCCGACGTCGAGCTCTTCGCCTCTCTCCTGCACAGGATCAACGACCTTGACATCTGACGCTTAGCACCCCGTCCGTTCGGGGACAATCGCCGGACGCCGCCCGCTCGACTGCGTAGTTTCGGAGGCGATGGACCAGCACTCCTCCTCTCTCCTCCCCCACGACGTCGACGGCGCGCTCGGCTTCGCGCGCGGTCTGAGCGCCGACGCGCCCCGGCCCGGCACCGGTCGCACCGCCGAGCTGCACGGTCTCCTCGAGCGCCTGGCTCGGCACGACCTCGGCGTCGCGCGCGCGGTGGAGCCGCACCTCGACGCTCTCGCGATCCTCGGCGAGGCGGAGCTCGACCCGTCCGGACTCGGAGTCGCCGCCGACGCCGCCTGGGGGGTCTTCGCGGCCGAGGGCGGCGGGGATCCTCTGGTCGCCCGCGAGAGCGACGGCGACTGGCTGCTCGACGGCGTGAAGCCCTGGTGCTCGCTGGCCGACCGCCTCGACGCCGCCCTCGTCACCGCCCACGTCGGGGACGCCTCCGGCGAGCGCCGCCTCTTCGCCGTGGCGCTGCGGGACGGGTCGGCGACGCCGGAGCAGGACGCCTGGCACGCGCGGGGCCTGACGGAGGTGCCCAGCGGACCGGTCCGCTTCTCCGGCACCCGCGCCGTCCCCGTGGGCGACGTCGGCTGGTACCTCTCGCGGCTCGGCTTCGCCTGGGGCGGCATCGGCGTCGCCGCCTGCTGGCACGGCGGAGCCCTCGGAGTCGCGGCGGCCGTCGCGGCGGCGGCGGCCCGACGCGAGGACCCGCACCTCCTGGCCCACCTCGGAGCGATCGACACGGCGCTCTCCGCGTCGCGCCGGGCGCTGGACGAGGCCGCCGCGGCGGTCGACGCGGGCGAGGCCGACGGCCCCCGCGGCTCACTGCTCGCCAAGCGCGTGCGGGCGAGCGTCGCCGGAGCGGTCGAGGAGATCCTGCTCCGCGCCGGCCGCGCGCTCGGCCCGGCTCCGCTCGCCCTCGACGCCGAGCACGCCAAGCGCGTCGCCGACCTCGCGCTCTACGTCCGCCAGCACCACGCCGAGCGCGACGACGCCGCTCTCGGCCGCGCCGTGCTCGCCTCGGGCGAGGCGGCCTCCTGGTGAGCCGGCCCTTCGACGGGCGCCTCGAGGGCACTCCTCTCGAGCACTGGACCGCGGACGGCCGCCGCGACCGCCTCCCGGAGCTGACCCTGCCCGACGGGATCCGGCGCGTCCTGGTGGTCGTGGCGCATGCCGACGACGAGACCCTCGGCTGCGGCGGCACCATCGCGCTCGCGCGTCGGCGCGGGATCGCGGTCGACGTCGTCGTCGTGACCGACGGAGCCGCGGCCGACGGGGAGCGGGACGCGGACCTCGCCGCCGAGCGCCGGCGGGAGGCCTCGGACGCACTGGCGGAGCTCGGCCCCGGCATCGGGCTCGCCTTCCTCGACGTGCCGGACTCGGCGACCCCGGAGCACCACGAGCGCATCGCACGCGAGGTGCGCGAGCGGGCGGCCGGCGCCCCCGGGACCGTCCTGCTCCTCTCCACCTGGACCGGGGACGGTCACCGGGACCACCGCGTGGTCGGCGAGATCTGCGCGGAGGTCGCGCGCGAGCTCGGGCAGCCGCTGCTCGCCGCGCCGATCTGGCTGTGGCACTGGGCGGTCCCGGAGGACCCCGAGGTGCCGTGGGGCGACCTCGTGCGCCTGCCGCTCGACGACGAGCTGCTCGAGCGCACCCGCCGTGCCCGCTCCCGCTATCCCAGCCAGACCCGCCCCGGGCCCGACGGGACCGGTCCGGTGCTCCATCCGCTCTTCCTGCGCACCTTCACCGGGGACGACCGGCTGGTGAGGATCGCATGAGCTACTTCGACGAGCTGTACGCCCGCCACGAGGACCCGTGGGGGTACACGAGCCGCTGGTACGAGCAGCGCAAGCGCGCCCTGACCCTCGCGAGCCTGCCGGAGCAGCGCTACGGCTCCGTGCTGGAGATCGGCGCCTCGATCGGCGTGCTGGCCGAGGCGCTGGCCGACCGGGCCGACCGCCTGCTGGCGATCGACGTGTCGAGCGCCGCCGTCGAGCGCGCCGCCCGCCGCCTCGCTCCGCTCGAGCACGTGCGGGTCGAGCACCACGACATCACCCGCGGCGTGCCGGAGGGTCCGTTCGACCTGGTCGTGCTCTCGGAGGTCGGCTACTACCTCGGCGACGCCCTCCCCGGCGTGCTGCGCACCATCCGCGACGCCCTCGCCCCCGCGGGGGAGCTCGTCACCGTGCACTGGCGGCATCCGATCGAGGAGCTCGCTCTGGACGGCGACGCCGTGCAGTCCGCCGTGGCCGAGCTGGGCCTGCACCGCCTCGCCCGCCACGAGGAGGAGGACGTCCTGCTCGAGGTCCACGCCCGCGACTCCCGCTCGGTCGCCCGCCGGACGGGGCTGGTGTGAGCCGGCTCGCGCAGGTGCTGGTCGTCGTCCCGGCCCTCGACGAGGAGGAGCGGATCGGCGGCCTGATCGCCTCCGTCCGGGCGAGCGCGACCCACCTCGCCCATCGGGCGCCCGGAATCGGGATGCGCCTCGTGGTCGCCGCGGACGGCTGCTCCGACGCGACCGTCGAGCGGGCCCGTGCCG
>NZ_PSVK01000023.1:0-46961 GCF_002931115.1 Rathayibacter sp. AY1E6
TGGCCGACGAGCTTGATCGGGATGCCGGTGCGCCCCCGCCCCCCGCGGCGGCAACCCCCCGCCGGTACCCGCGAGCCCCGCGCCGCCGCCCGCCTCCGACCCGCCGCGTCAGCCGTCCCAGCCGCCGGGGAGGTCGCGGACGACCCGCCAGCGCGGGTCGAGCTGCGTCGCCGCCCCTCCGTTCCACGCGCGGCTGTGGAACCACGGCGCGATCACGTCGGCGCCGCCGTGCACGTGGTCGCCGAGATGCGCGCCCCAGTACGAGAAGGTCGAGTTCGTCAGCACCAGGCGGCGGGACGCGGCCAGCAGGGCGAGCTGCTGCGGCACCGGCGTCCCCGCCCCCGGGAAGCGCACCTCGACGCCCTCGAGGACGCGGGCCAGCTTCACCCGGCACCAGTCGAGGTCGTCCGACACGATCAGGACGCTGCGCACGGGCTCCCGCTCGCGGGCCAGGGCGAGCGCCGCGTCGACGTACTCGACCACGTCGAAGGAGTAGCGGCCGCGGAAAGCCGGGACGCTGTAGTAGTCGCCGCGCCGGATGTTCACGGTGAGGTCCGCCTCCGGTCGCGCCGCCGCCGCCAGAGCGGTGAACGGGCCGCCGGGCGGGAGCAGCATCGTCGCGACGAAGTCCGCCAGCTCGTCCGCCGTGAACTCCACGCCGAAATCCTGGTGGACGCTCCCGAGCTCGCGGGGGCTGAAGAACGACATCTCCGCCGGGGGCACCACGAGCTCCTCGAGGACCCGCGGGAAGACCTCCGCCCACTCCGCGGTCCTCCGCGTCGCGCGCACCGCGGTCGGCACCCCGCGGCTCCGGCGGGCGTGGGCCTGCAGCCAGAAGTAGGCGAGGTTCCCGACCCCGAACGACTCGCCGGGCAGCAGCACCGTCGTGCCCCGTCGGCGGAGGGGCGCCAGCAGCGCCGAGCGGACGTCGCCGAGCGTCACCACCGCGGGCCTCCCCCGCTCACGAGAGCTCTCCGAGCGCCACGAGCTGGGCGAAGCCGGGGTGCGCGGCCCGCACCTCCTCGAAGGTGCCGGCCCCCTCGATCCGGCCGCCGTCGAGGAAGAGCAGCCGGTCGGCGCCGCGCACGGTCGAGAGCCGGTGGGCGACCACGAGGACGGTCATGCTGCCGTGCAGCTCGGCGACGGCCCGCGAGATCTCGTGCTCCGTGCGGTTGTCGAGCGCCGAGGTCGCCTCGTCGAGGACGAGGACGGAGGGGCGCCGGTAGAGCGCTCGGGCGAGGCCGAGCCGCTGGCGCTGGCCGCCGGAGAGGCGGACGCCGCGCTCGCCCACGCGGGTGTCCAGACCCTGCGGCAGCCCGCTGACGAACTCCTCGAGCTGCGCCGTCCGCAGCACCTCGCGCACGCGCTCGTGGTCGACCTCGGCCGCCGGCACCCCGAAGGCGACGTTCGCGGCGACGGTCGCGTCCAGGAGGAACACGTCCTGCGGCACCACGCCGAGCCCCGCGTACCAGGCCGCGGGGTCCTCGTCGATCGGCCGCCCGCCGCAGAGGATCCGGCCGCTCGTGGGCGGGAGCAGGCCGAGGACCAGGTCGAGGAGGGTGCTCTTGCCGGCGCCGCTGGATCCGACGAAGGCGGTCGTGGCGTTCCGCTGGATCACCAGGGAGACGTCCCGCACCACGTCCACGTCGGAGTCGGCGTAGCGGTACGTGACGTGCTCGAGCGCGATGTCGCCGGAGTAGCGGCCGCCCGGCCCGGGCCTCTCGTCGTGCGCCCCCTCGGAGGCGAGCTCCTCGGCCGCCTCGGAGACGATCCGCAGGCCCGCCTGCCCGCTGCGCACGATCGCGAAGGTGGCCGAGACGCGGTTGAGGGTCGGCAGGGCGCGGAGGGAGGCGGCCGCGAAGACGCCCAGGACGGAGAGCGCCTCGGCGCCGGAGCCGGTGGCGACGAGGATCCCCGAGACGCCCACGACGGCGACGACGAAGCCGATCTCGAGCAGGTACTTCGGCAGCTCCGAGACGAGCGAGAGGGAGCGCAGAGCCTGGGCGCTGCGGCGCTTGGCCCCGCTGAAGCCGGCGACCAGGCTCGCCGCGCTCGAGGTCAGGCGCGCCTCGCGGAACCCGTCGAGCGAGGGGAGCAGGAACTGCCACGACTCCAGCGCGGCCTCCGCCATCTCCTCGCCGATCCGGCCCTGCCGCCGCCGCAGGAGCGCCTGGACGCCGCCGAGCAGCACCGCGAAGAAGACGGCCGCGAACAGGGTCGCGACCGGCGAGGCGACCAGCAGGATCGCCACGATCGCGACGAGCACCAGCAGGTCGGAGGCGATGCCGATCACACCGAGGAGCACGCCGGCCGCCTGCGCGCTGGCGTCGTTGATGGTCCGGTACACCTCGGCGAGGCGCCGGGAGCGGTGGACGGCGTAGGGCGCGAGGACGTACCGCCGGAGCAGCTCCGTCGCAGCGTCGGCCGATATCCGCGTGGTGCGGCCGAGCAGCCACCACCGGAAGACGATCGTCCCGGCGCTCTTGAGCACGAAGACGACCGCGACGAAGCCGGCGATGATCGGGAGGAGGGTCTGGACGTCCGTCGAGCCGAGGACGCCGGAGAGGACGCCGAGCGCGCCCGTGGTGGTGTCGGTCCCGGTGAGCAGCGCCATGAGCGGCACCATCGCGGCGACGCCCAGGGTGTCGAGGACCGCGAGCGCGAGGGAGCCCGCGACGGCGGCGGTGATCCAGCCCGGAGAGGCGGCGCCGGCCAGCGAGAGGAGGGTGCGCAGCCCCGGCCGCAGGGACCCGCCGCTCACGCCGCCACCCCCTCGTACACGGCGGCGATCCCGCCGCACATGGCGGCGACGTCCCGCACGGCGCGAGGAGCCGCGGCCCTCGACGCCTGCCGCTCCAGCGCCGCGGCCACCGCCTCCGGGTCGTCGGCGTCGACCAGCGAGTCCCGCTCGACGATCTCGGGGTTCCCGCCCACCGCGGAGGCGACCACGCCGATCCCGCGGGCGGCCGCGTCGAGCAGCGTGTAGGAGCAGTTCTCCCAGACCGAGAGCTGGGCGACGACGTCCGCCGCGGCGAGCGCCGCCTCCGGATCGGCGAAGCCGGGGAACGACACGGCGTCGCCGAGGCCGAGCCGCTCGGCCCGGGCGCGCAGGGTGCCGTCGAGCGGACCCTCGCCGGCGACGGTCAGCGTGGCGCCGGGGACGCGCCGGCGCAGCACCGCGAAGGCCTCGAGCAGCGCGTCCAGGCGCTTCTCCGGCGCCAGGCGCGCGAGCGAGAGGACCCGGAGCGACCCGGGCTCCCCCGGCTCGCGGTCGCGGGGCGCGGCGTCGACTCCGTTGAGCACGACCTGCACCGGCAGGCTCGGCCGCCACTTCTCGATCATGGTGCGGCGGGTGGCCTCCGAGACGGCGATCGCGGAGTCGAAGGACCGCAGCCGCGCGTGGTGCGCCGCCGCGGTCGTCCGCGCCCGCAGGGCGGTGCGGTGGTAGACGTCGGGCCCGGCGATGCCGTGCTCCGTCGTGACGCGGCGGACCCCGCGGGGCAGCGGAGTCGCCGCGGTCACGAGGTCGGCGTGGGCGAGGTGGGAGTGGACGACCGCCGGGCGGAGAGCCGCCGCGGTCGCGCGCAGGGTCGCCACGGAGGCGGCGGCACCGGCGGACACTCCGAAGCACCCGGTCGTCACGGCCGAGCCCTGCTCCCGCAGCCGCTCGGCGAGCGCTCCCTCCGGGCAGAGCACGACGAGCCGGTGGCCGGGGATCCCGTGCCGGGCGGCGTCGAGGACGTGGCGGGCCACCCCGCCGAACTCGCCGACCGGCACCGCCCAGAGCGCGAGCGGGGTCACAGCCACTCCTCCAGCCGCTCGAGCGCGGTCCAGAAGCCCTCGCCGCTGTTCACGTGCCCCTGCCAGATCTCGGGGATGAACGGCACCCCGGGCGCCAGCTCGTCGAGCGACGCCGCGAAGTCCGGCCAGTCGATCTCGCCCTCGCCGATCTGCACCCCCTCGCCGTCGACACCCGTCGCGTCGACGAGGTGCAGGTGCGCGCTGAGCGGAGCGAGCAGCGCCACCGCCTCCGAGAAGGCGAGCCCGAGGTGGTTCGCCGCGAGCTTGGTGTGCGAGGCGTCGAGGCAGAGCGGCGTGCCGGTCGCGGCCGCGAACTCGGCGGTGTCGCGCGGGTCCACGAAGAGGTTGTGGAACTGCTGCCCGCCCATGAGCCACGGGTAGGGCGGGAGGGTCTGCGCCAGCACGCGGACGCCGCTCGCGTCGATCCGCTCGAGGGCGTCGGCGACGCGCTCGTAGAGGGGAGCGCGCTGATCCTGAGCCACGTGCGCGTGCCGGGTGAAGCCGCCCATCGTGACGACCATCATCGGGTCCTCCTCCTGGCGGAACCAGCGCGCGAGGCTCCGGGTGGTCTCGACGGTGCGCTGCACCTCCGCGATCGAGCGCTCCCACACGTCGTCGTCGAAGGAGGCGAGGTCGACGAGGAAGTCGCCCGCGAACAGGTCCGGCAGGTGGGTGGTGAAGCCGGAGTCGAGGCGGCGGGTGAACACGTCGTCCGGCTCGATCTCCAGGTCGCGGTACGAGAAGTGGAACTCGAGGAAGTCGGCGTTCGACTCCGCGGCGAGCGCCGCGTGGTCGTGGTACCGCACCGGCAGGCCCCAGGGGCGGCGGAACCGGAACGGCCGGCCGGACGGCGTGCTCTCGCGCAGGTCGCCGGCGAAGAAGAACCCGCCCTCCTCGACGTCGCGGTGGAGCGCGCGGCCGAGCAGCTGCGGCAGCTCGTTGGGCTGGAGGCCCCGGCCGGGGCTGCGGACGACGACGTCGGCGGCGCGCACCACGTCCCCGATCGAGAGGTCGCGGGAGGCGACCAGCGACTTCGCGAGCGAGACGCGGTTCATCGACTCCCCCGTCGAGACCGATCGGGCGTCGCGCGTGCCGAGCGAGTCCTCGATGTCGCGGATCTCGCCGACCATGCGGCGGAACTCGTCCGGGAGCAGGGACACCGTGTGGTCGTTGCCCTCCATCCCCCGGTCGACCGTGAAGTGCTTCTCGACGATGCGGGCCCCGCGGGCGACGGCGGCGACGGGGACGTGCCAGCCCCGCTCGTGGCCGGAGTAGCCGACGACGCCGCCGCCGATCTCGGCGAGCCGGTCGAGGTAGGCGAGGTTGAGGTCGCGGTAGGGCGCCGGGTACGTCGACTGGGTGTGCAGCAGGGCGAAGGAGGTGCCGAGCGAGCGCAGCAGCGCGACCGACTCGAGGATCTCGGACTCGCGGGACATCCCGGTGCTGAGCAGCAGGGGCAGTCCCCGGGTGCCGGCGTCCTCGATCAGGCCGTGGTTGGTGAGGTCCGCCGAGGCGATCTTGAGGCCCGGGATCCCGTAGTCGACGAGCGCCTGCACGCTCGGGGCGTCCCACGGGGTGCAGAGGACGTCGATCCCGGCCTCGGCCGCGTGGTCGAAGACCCGGAGGAGCGGCTCGGCGGGCAACGAGAAGCGGCGCAGGAGGTCGATCGTGTACTGGGCGCCGAGGTCCTCCCCCGCGGTGGCCCCGCCGGCGCGCCGGTAGAGAGAGTCGAGGTCGCGCAGCTGGAACTTCACCGCGTCGGCTCCCGCCTCGACCGCGAGGTCGACCAGCCGCCGCGCCAGATCGACCGAGCCGTTGTGGTTGTTGCCGATCTCCGCGATCAGGAAGGCCGGGTGGCCGTCGCCCACCTCGTGGCGGCCGATCCGCAGCGCCCGATCGCCCTCGACCGCGATCGCGACGAGGTGCCCGCGGTCGTCGACGAGCGGGAGGTGGCTGATCCCGTCGCGGCCGAGCCGGGCGGCGATCGCGGTGGCCGGCTCGTCCGCTCCCGCCGTGCGGACGGCGGTGTTCGCGACGGCGAGGGCCGGGACGTCGAGGGAGGCCGTCGGGTTCGCGATGATCCAGCGGCGGAAGTCGCCGTCGGACACCGACCCGCGGAGGATCCCGTGCCCGTCGACGCAGAAGACGATCCGCTGCTTGTTCGCGTTGATCTTGGCCAGCGCGGTGAGCACCGGGTCCTCGGCGAAGACGATGAACGGGGCGAGGTGCCGGTCGATGATCATGCGCCGCCTCCCGCCGACAGGCTGAGGAGGGTCTGCTCGACCACCGCGAGGTCCGCCTCGGTGTCGATGTCCCCGCCCTCCGCCTCGTCCATGACGAACAGGCCGACCCGGCCGCCGATCCGGTTGCGCTCGCGCTCGTAGACCTCGGTGCGGGTGAGGTAGAGGGACCCGGTCTCGCGGTAGAAGAAGTCGGCCTCGGCGAGGTCCTGGCGCCGCGGCCGGGCCGTGACGTCGTACTGCGGCACGGCGGCCCCCTCCAGCAGCCGCCAGAGGAACGGCGTCTGCGGGACGACGCCCACCAGCGAGTCGACCCCCGTCGAGGCGAACTGCTCGAGCGCGCGGGCGAGGGTGCCCGGGAGCCGGATCGGCGAGGTCGCCTGGAGGAGCATCACCGCGTCCGGGCGGCGGCCCAGTGCGGCCCGGTGCTCGATCGCGTGGAGCACGACGGGCTCGGTCGCCGTCTCGTCGCGCGCCAGCTCGGCGGGCCGGAGGAACGGCACGTCCGCTCCCGCCCCCTCCGCGATCGTTGCCAGCTCGGGGTCGTCGGTCGACACGAGCACGTCGAGACCGGCGGCGAGCGCCTGCTCGATGCTCCAGACCACCAGCGGGCGGCCCGCGACGGGGCGGGCGTTCTTGCGCGGTATGCCCTTCGAGCCCCCGCGCACGGGGATGACGCAGAGAACGGTCACGGGGTGCCTCCTTCGGCGATGGCGAGTGCCCGGCGGGCGACGGCGACGGCCGGCTCGACGGACGGGACGGGCGGAGCCGCGGTCGGCGTCTGCCCGCCCCAGCGCGCGAGCCGGTACCGGCTCCAGAACTCGAGCACCCAGGCGGGCGGATCCTCGCAGACGACCCACGCGGGGATCCCGGCGGCCGCGGCCTCGAGGACCCCGGTCGAGAAGATCGAGGCGACCGGCCGGGCCTGCGCGGCGAGGTCGCCGCCGCGGAGCACCCGGATGCCGCGGCGCTCCCACCGCGCGTGCTGCCAGCGCGAGCGGCGGTCGACCTCGGCGGGGTGGGGGCGGTAGTCGGCGCCCGCCTCGCGGCAGAAGCGGGAGGCGGTGGCCGCGGCCGTCCGCCGGAGCAGCTCCGCGCCGTGCAGCTGGCCGAGGAACAGGGGCCGCTCCTCGAGCCGCTCGGGGCGCGGGCGGCGCGACGCGGTCCAGAGCAGCTGGCTGCCGACGACCTCGGTCTCCACGTCGCTGCGGCCGGAGGTCCAGAAGGTCGCGTCCTCCTCTGAGAACGCCAGCAGCGTCGCTCCGGGCGGGAGCGGCGGGGCGGAGGGGGTGAGCAGGCCGTGCTGCACGACCAGGAAGCGGGCGCCGAGGATTCCGGACCAGCGGTGGGCGGCCGCTCCCGCCGCGAGGAAGTGGCCGGTGGCGATCACGGCGCGGAGGCTCCGCAGCTCGGCGGGCGGGTCCGCCTCCGGGTCGACCGGGTGCGCCCTCCAGCGGCCCGGCAGCAGCCCGGACAGCGCGTCGCCGGCTCCGGAGGGAGCGAGGACCGCCGCGGGAGCCCCGCCGAGAGGAGCGAGCGAGGCCGCGGTCGAGGCGAGGGCGCTCGCCGTCGACGCCTCCACCGCGAGCAGGACGGCGGGCCGGTCGCCGCGCACGTGCAGCACCAGGCGGGTCGGCTCGGAGCGCCGCAGCGCCGCCCGGGCGGTGCGCAGCGGGTCGCGGCCGCGCTGCCAGCGGCGCCAGGCCTCCAGGTCGGTCGGGTGCGTCAGCGCCACAGGGCCCTCACCTCCCGCATCCGGTGCACGAAGGTGTGCTCGGCGCCGGTGCGGCGCGCGCCCGCCTCGCGGATGCGCCGCGCCCAGGAGGGGTCCGCGCCCGCCCGCCGCACGTGCTCGACGAGCTGGTCCCGCTCCTCGAAGACGAGCACCTCTTTGCCCACCTCGTAGAACTCCGCCACCTCGGGCCGGTCGATCAGGGTCAGCGCCCCGACGCCCGGGGCCTCGAAGGCGCGCATCGAGAGTCCGCCATGGCCCGCGCCGTGCAGAGCCAGGGTCGCGGTCGAGCCGGCCATCACTCCGTAGTAGCCCGCCCGCGGGACGTCGCGGCGGGCGGGGACGCCGGCCGAGCGCCAGCGGCCGGTGCGCGCCACGTCCCAGGGGTGCCGCGACCACTGCCGCCCGTACGCCTCGACCGCGACACCGCCGGCCGCGAGCTCCCGCAGCACGCGCTCGCGCTCGGGGTAGCGGGCGCCGACGAAGGTCACAGCGGCGGAGGGGCGGGGGCGGAAGGAGAGGAGGGAGTCGAAGGCGTCGGGCAGGTGCCCGGCCGGAACCCCCGCGCGGGCGAGCTCGGCGACGTCGGCGGCGGAGTAGCTGACGATCGACACCGCCTCCCCGGCGAGGGAGCGCAGGCGGTCCACGGGGTGCCCCATGTTGCGGAGCTCGTCGTAGAGCCAGAGCACCACGGGGACGCCGGCGCGGCCGACCTCCTCCCACCAGGCGTCGCCGAGGGAGTCGCCCTTCACCACGAGGACGGCCCGGGGCCGGACGGCGCGCAGCGCCGCGATCGCACGGTCGGTCTCGGCGCGCATCGACGAGCGCCGGAGCCGGCCCCCGGGGAGCCGGTGGCCGAGGGCGTCGCGCACGTGGGCCAGCCCGGTCGCGGCGTCGTAGCGGTGGACGACCACGTCGTCGCCCAGGTGGGCCAGCGCCGACTCGAGCGCCTCCCAGTAGCCGTGGAAGACCGGGCTCACCACGAGCACGGGCCCGCTCACCGGGACGCCGCCTCGGCGGCGGCGACGAGCCGGAGCTCGCGCCGGAGGACGGCCAGCGGGCGCACGTCGCTGCCGGCGGCGGCGCGCACCGCGTTGGCGGCGAGGTTCACGGCGGAGGCGGCGCGCAGGGCCGCGGCGACGGCGGCGGGGCGCCCGCCCCACTTGCGGGCGTAGCGCAGGCGCGAGGCGACCAGCCAGACCAGCCGGCGCGCGGGGTCGGAGGAGCCGCCTCCCGTGTGCTCGGCGACGACGGAGCCGGCGAAGACCGAGGGCACGCCGCGCTCGCGCAGCCGGCGCTGGAGGTCGACCTCCTCGCAGTTCATGTGGAAGGACTCGTCGAACCCGCCGACCGCGCGGAACTCGGCCACCGGCAGCAGCATCACGGCGCCCACCACCCAGTCCACCGGCACCGTCGCGCCCGGGGCGCACCGGGTGTCGTGGCCGACGGCGGCGTGCAGCCGCGGGCGCCAGCGCGCGAGCGGAGTGAGCCACTCCACGACGTAGTGGCGCAGCCGCGGGAACCGCCGGCCGACCCACTGCCGCTCCCCGCCCGCGTCGACGAGGTCCGGAGCGACGACCGCGGGCAGCCACGGCCGTCCCGCCTCGAGCAGGTCGCAGAGGAAGGAGGGCCCGACGACGAGGTCGCTGTTGAGCACCAGGAGCAGCGGGTGGCGCGCCCGGGCGGCGCCCGTGTTCACCGCGGCGCCGAAGCCGCCGTTCCGCTCGCGCCGCACGACCTCCACTCCGTCGGTCCCGGTCGGGAACGGGATCGGGGAGGCGTCGTCGACGACGACGATCTCGAGGGCGGGGGGCGACTCCTGGCTGCGGAGCCGCTCGACGAGGGCGAGCGCGGGCGCGGGGTCGCCGTAGTGCGGGATCACGACGCTCACCCCCTCGGCGGTCACCTCGCGACCGTCTCGGCGGCGCGGTCCCGGCGGAGCGAGCGGCGGGTGCTCCGGACGGTGGCGGCCGGGGGCTCCGCGCCGACGGGCAGAGCGCCGAGAGCGGGGAGGATCACCCGGAGCAGGGCGTCGATGTCCTCGACGGCCGCCGCGGCGACGTCCGGGCCGCGCCCGAACGGGTCGGCGAAGTCGTCCTCGGCGCCGTAGGGGGCGGTGTCGTCGGCGAGCAGCCGCAGGAGCGGGACCCCGGGGGCGGCTCCCGCCAACCGGGCCGCCCGGCGGACCGTGGTCGTGCGGCGCGCGGCGGCCGGGAAGTGGCGGGTGACCCACTCGCGCTGGCCCGCCTCGAACACGAGCACGGGGTCGGTGCCGGCGAGCATCCGGCCGTCGGCCTGGCGCGCGCGGTGCCCGGCCGTGGAGAGTCCGCGGGCCCGCAGCGCATCGCTGAGCTCGGGGTCGAGCCCGCGGCCGGCCTCCGCGTGCGTTCCCGCGCTCTCGACCCGCCAGTCGGAGCCGGCGCCGAGCAGGCGCGCCGCGATCAGCTCGGCCGAGGGCGACCGGGCCACGTTCGCATGGCAGAGCAGGAGCAGGCGCCCGCTCATCGAGCCGCCCGGCGGGACGTCTGCGGAGGCAGGGCCCGCGACTCCACCGGGGCGAGCTCGGACCGGCGCGGTGCCGCCGCCGCGCGCTTGCGCCCCGTCGCCGGCTGCGGCTCGGCGTAGTACGCGTTCTTGCGGTCGTAGTAGTAGTACCCGGTGTCGCCGTCACGGGCGGTGACCATGTTGAGCACGGTGCCGAGCACGCGGGCGCGGACCTGCTGGACGATCCGCCGGGCGGCGGCGACCTCGGGCCGGCGCGTCTGGTTCGAGGCGACGACGAAGACGACGCCGTCGACGACGGTCGCGACGATGGAGGCGTCGGTGACGGGCAGCACGGGCGGCGCGTCGATGATGACGAAGTAGTCCTTCGAGAGGCGCGCGACCAGGGCGCGCATCGCCTCGGAGCCGAGCATCTCGGACGGGTTGGGCGGGATGTGCCCGGCCGGGAGGGCGTAGAGGCCCGCGGTGCCGGTGGGGCGGATCGCGTCGTCCACGGGGATCTGGTGGCTGAGGACCTCGCTGAGGCCGATGGCGCCGTCGATGTCCAGCATCCGCGCCACGGAGGGCCGGCGGAGGTCCGCGTCGACCAGGAGGGTGCGCTGCCCGGACTCCGCGGTGACGCGGGCCAGTCCGGCGGCGATCGTGGACTTGCCCTCGGCCTGGTTGGCGCTGGTGATCACGACGCTGCGCGTCTCCTCGTCGACGCTGGAGAAGCGCAGGCCCGTCCGGAGCGAGCGGAACGCCTCCGCGGTGAGCGCGTCGGTGCCGCGGCGGCCGCCGGTCCGGCCCGGGCGTCCCGCCTTGGGGATGCGCCCGAGGACGCCGACGCCGAAGAGCTCGGTGAGGTCGTCGACGGTCCGCACGCGGATGTCGAGGGCCCGGCGGAGGAAGGCGAGACCGAAGCCGAGAACGAGCCCGCCCAGGGCGCCGAGCAGGATGTTCCGCACCCAGTCGGGGCTCGTCGGAGCGGCGGGCGGCTCCGCGTTCTCGAGCGGGACGACGGTGATCTGCGGTGTGCGGTCGGCGGTGGACTGCGTCTCGATGTCGGTGATGACGGCCGCCAGCGCCGCGAGCGCCCCGTTGGCCAGGGCGGCGGCGTTCTGCGCGGTCCCGGCCGCGGCGGTGACCTCGATCAGGGTGCTGCCCGGAGCGACCCTCGCGGTGAGGCGGCCGCTCAGGGCCTCCCCGCCCGGATTCGCCTCCGGGTCGGCCTCGATCCGCTCGGAGACGGCGCTGCTCGAGATCAGCGGCAGGTAGGCGTTGGCCCGGGTCACTGCGGTCTGCGACCCGCTGATCGCATCGGCCGAGCTGCCGTCGCTCGCGGCGATCACGAATCCGGCCGAGCTCGACTCGTAGACCTTCGGAGTGAGGAACGAGAAGGCGGCCATCGCCAGAGCTCCGACGAGCACGGCGACCACGAGGGTCCGCCAGTTCCGCCGGATGAATGCGATGAGATCGACGACAGTCACTGCGCACCTTTCTGCGTGCCGCGCATGCGCCGCACGACGATGCTGAGGTGTCGGTCACGCTAGCAATGCGGAGCGCCTTTCCCTAGGCGGTCCCCGACCCCTCGGGAGGCCCTTTCTGCGAGGATGACGACATGTCCGCGCCAGGGGGAGAGATCGTCGTCGAGAGGCGTTCCCCGCTCGTTCACGCGGCCTTTCCGATAGCACATTCCGCTCGGATACTCGATGCCGTCCTGATGGGCCTCCTGGTCTACCGGCTCCCCACCCCCTTCCTCCCGGGGAGCGTCCCGCTGGCCCAGACGGCGCTGGCCGCCCTGGTCCTCGTCAGCCTCTTCCGGCGGCCCACCCGCCGTCTCGGACGGGCCGCCTGGTACCCGTGGCTGTGCCTCGCCCTGCTCGCCTTCGTCCTCGCCGGCTCGTCCTTCGACGGCCTCGACGCCCTGCGCCGGGCGGCGAACATCGCGCTCGTCATGCTCGCCGCGGGCTTCCTCGCGAGCGGGCGGATCGACGTGGTCTCGGGGCTCAAAGGACTCGCCGCGGCGCTGTCGCTGAACGCCGTGCTGTTCGTCGCGGGACTCGCCCCGGACAGCTACCAGGGCGCCCTGACCGGCTACCTGCAGGACAAGAACGTGGCCGGTCTCGTCTACGGAGCGGCGGCGCTGCTGGTCTCGGCGCTCGGCTCGCGGCTGTGGCTGCGGGTCGGCGTGCTCGCGCTCGGGGCCGCCGCGGTCGTCGCCACCGACTCCCGCACGTCGATGGCGGCCTACGCCTGCGCGCTCGTGTGGCTCGTCGCGGCGCCGTACCTGCGCCTGCTCTTCCGCGCGCTCCTCGGCGGCGGCCTCGTCCTGCTGTTCCTCTGGGCCGAGCGGAACCTGGCGACGGCCGGCGACTACGGGGTGGAGCGGGCCGGCTCCGACGCCCTGCGCGCCCGCATCCTCGACGCCTCGGTCGACAAGGTGGCGCTCTCGCCGTGGACCGGCTCCGGGCTCGGCGAGGCGACCGCGCGGGTCGACGGGATCGACTGGTTCTTCCACAACTCCTACCTGGCGCTGATGGCCGAGGGCGGCGTCGTGCTGCTCGTCGGCGTCATCGGCACCGTGCTCGTGGCCGGCTTCGCGACCACGGCCGCCGGGGCCGGGAGCCGCCCGGGGCACGCGGTCGGCGCGGCGAGCATCCTGGTGCTGCTGTGCGCGACGCAGCTGGGCGAGGTGTTCTTCGCCCCGATCTCGTTCGTCGTGATCGGCGCGGGTCTCGCTCTGCTCGCGGAGCGGTCCGCTCGCGCCCGCGCTCTGCCGCCGGAGTAGCGCCTCCCGCGTCCGCCCGATCCGGCGCGGATCCACGGGTCCGGGGCGCGGAGGTCCCGGTCGGCGGGCCCTTCCCGGCGCGACGGAGGTCGCCTGGTGGGGCCCCGGCCGACCGCCGCTCAGACGCGGCCGCGCTCGCGGACCGCGTCGCGGAGGACCGCGCGGACGCCCGCCCACATGTGCCGCGCGTTCAGCTCGGCCAGCACCCGCTCCCGGCCCGCGCGGGCGACCTCGGCCCGCTTCCCGTCGTCGCTCAGCACCGCCTCCAGCACCGCCGCGATCCCCGCTGGATCGTGCAGGGGCAGCGAGAAGGACGTCTCGCCGTCGCGGACGTAGCCGGTCATCGCGGCGCTCGCGGTGACCGCCGTGCAGGTCCCGCAGCCGGAGGCCTCCAGGAGGACGCTCTGGCCCGTCGGGTAGGCGAGGTCGTGGCTGGTGACGACGACGAGCTCGGCGTCGCGCAGGTTGTCGCGGTGCCGACCGACCGGGACGGGATCGTGCAGGACGACGTTGGCCGGCAGCGCCCGGGACGGCCGCCGTGCAGGAGTGGTCACGATGTCGAACCGACGGTGCGGCAGGCGCTCGGCGGCGGCGACCAGCGAGTCGAAGTCGCGCCCGCGGTCGACACCGACGGCGAGCACCTCGAACCGCTTCGGACGCGGCGGAACGGGCCGGTAGTAGTCCGAGTCGACCCCGAAGAGCACCGGTGCGATCCGCCGCTCGTCGACGCCGTGCCGGGCGAAGAGCTCGCGCTGGTTCTCGCTGAGCACGATGATCCGGTCCACGCCCTGGAGCAGCCGGACCACCTGTCGGCGCCGCTGCGGCGAGCCGGTGAGCAGCTCCTCCGCCCACCAGCAGGAGAGGACCACGAGCGGCGTGCGGCCGTACGGCCCGAGCCGCGCGCGCCGGAGCAGCGCGGGGAGGCCCGCCTCCGGCTCGAGCACGCAGAGCACCGCGTCGGCCGAGCGGACCGCCCGGAGTGCGCGCAGCTGCGTGTCCACGTTCAGCCCCGTGCGGTGCTCCACGACGTCGCGCAGCTTCACGTGCGCGGGCCGAGACGCGTGACCGGGGACGAGGAGCCGCGTCGAGTCGTCCCGGAGGAGGTCGGCCCGGTACGGCAGCCTCCCTCGGGCGAAGGGCTCGCCCGGAGCCAGGCGCAGTGTCGGGTGCTTGAGGAACAGTCCGAGCACTCTGAGGACTTCCGGTTCGGGGGTCATCGTCGTCCTTTCCGGAGGGAGGAGGAGAGGCTCGCCGCGGCATTCTCCGGAAAGCGGATCGGTCCCGTGGCGGGAGGATCAGGAATCACCGGAGAGGACCATTCGCGCCAGAAGTCCGTCGATAGCCGACTTCCCGGAGGACGGCGAGTAGGAATCGTTCCAGCGGGCACGATCCCTCTCCCGCGACTCCGATAGTCCTCTCTTCTTCCGGGCTCTGATCAGCTCGGCCAGAGCCCGCGGATCCCCGGCTCGGAACGTGGCGTCGATCGACGGGCCGACGACCTCGGGGAGCGCACCGGCATCGCTCACCACCACGGGGACGCCGGCCGACATCGCCTCCGTCACGACCAGGCCGAACGACTCCGGCTGCACCGACGGCACCACCAGGAGGTCGATCCGCGCGAAGAGGTCGCCGGGCTCGATCCACCCCGGCCGGTCCACCAGAGCGGCGACCGGAGCGAGGGCCGCCTCCACCTCGCGACGCTCCCGCTCCGCCACGAACCGGGGCTCGCCCGCCAGCACCAGGCGATACGCGCCCGGTTCCCCGGCCTCCAGCAGCGCCAGCGCCTCGGTGAGGACCCGCACCCCCTTCGCGAGCGAGGGACGCCCGAGGAAGCCGAGGACGGTCGTCCCGTCCTCCCGCTGCCGCGCCTCCGGCAGCTCGACGCGGCGGCTCCAGTTCGGCAGCACGGTCGACCCGGGGACGACCCCCGCGAGGTAGCGAGAGGGGACGAGGGTCGCCAGCGCGCCGCGGCGGGCCACGGGCGCGAGCAGCCGCTGCAGGCCGGACGGGCGCTGGTGCAGATGCACGATCCGCCGCGGACGCCCTGCGGTCGCGACGGCCGGCACCAGCCCGTTGCACCACAGCACGCCCTCGCGGGAGGAGGCGTCCCAGCGCCGCAGCGCGCGCATCCAGGCGGGTCTGCCCGCGGCCTCGAGCTCGACGACCCGGTGGCCGGCAGCGAGGGCGGCGGCGACGAGCGCACGCGGCTCCGAGGGGCCGACGACCACGACCGGGACCTCGAGCGCCTCGAGCGCCTCCGCGATGCTCAGCAGCATCACCTCGCCGCCGCCGATGTCGCCGTTGTTGGTCGCGAGCGCCACCGGAGGCCGCCCGGCGCCGCCCGCTCCCCCGTGGATCATCCGCCGCCCCGCCCGCCTCCGTGCGGCGCCCCCGCGGCCCGCGGGCCCATCCTCACCGAGACGAGCGCTCCGCTCCACCGCCCCCGGCCGGGCTCCGCGGGCCGCAGGAGCGCTGGAATACTGACCGGATGGAGGTCGTGGGCGTTCTCTGGGCCGACGAGGCCGTGCCGCTGGTGTCGGCGTTCGTCCACCGGCGGGCCGACGCGGCGGGCCTGCGCGCACTCGTGCTCAAGGGACCGACCGCCGCCGCCGACCGGCTCCGGCCGCCCCGCGCCTCCGGCGACGTCGACCTGCTGGTCGCCCCCGACGACCTGCCCCGGATCCTGGCCCTCCTGGCCGCCGACGGCTGGACCGAGCGGCCCTGGCCGGACGGACCGACGCTCGCGGCCAAGCACTCGCGCTCCTACCGGCACGCCGCGTGGCCGGTCGACATCGACGTGCACTGGCGCTGGCCGGGCTTCCTCGTGCCGCCGCGCGACGCCTTCGAGGCGCTGTGGAGCCGGCACCGGATCGTGGAGCTGGCCGGCCGTCCGGTCGCGACCGCCAGCGTCGCCGACTCGGCGCTCGTGCTGGCGCTGCACGCGCTCCGCGACGCCTGGCAGATCACCGACCCGCGCCTCACGCGGCCCTCCGACTACGACCTGCTCGTCGAGGCGGTGGGCGCCCGCGCGGAGCTGCACGCTCCGCTCCGGGCGGCGGCGGAGGAGCTCGGCGCCGTCCAGACCGCGCAGCCCTTCCTCGACGCGCTCGGCATCCGCGCGCGCGCCGGGGAGGTGCCCGTGGCCGAGCTGCGGGCGTGGCGGATCAACGCGAGCTCGCCCCACGCCTCCGCGGGGTGGGTGCAGGCCGTGCGCGCGGCCGGCTGGCGGCAGCGGCCGCTGCTCCTCGCCCGCGCCGTCTTCCCCGCTCCCCACGCCCTGCGTGCCGCCGACCCCGCCATCGGCCCGCGCCGGATCGACGTAGCGGCCGGCTGGTGGCGGCGGCTGCGCCGCGGCGCCCGCACGGCTCCGCTCGCGTGGGACCACCTCCGACGGACGGACAGGACCTGACATGACCCGCCGGCTGATCCGCGCCCCCTTCGGGCTCGGCGTGCGCTTCACCTTCGACGACACCGTCCCCGACCGCTTCGTGGCGGAGGTGGAGGAGTCGTGGAACGACGTGGACGACGACGCCGATCGCCCGGGCTCCGAGTACCGGGTGTCGCTGACCGAGCCGGTCGGGGAGCCCGGAGTGATCGCGCAGCCGACCGAGGACGCCCTCGCCGAGCACATCGGCGCCGCGCTCACCCTCGCGGCGGCCGACGCCTGCGAGGGCCGGCTGCTCAGCGTGCACGCCGCCGCGGTCGCCCTGCCCGACGGCCGCGTCGTCGCGTTCGTCGGGCGGCCCGGTGCCGGGAAGTCGACCCTCGTGAGCCTCGCCGCTCGGCGGTACGGGTACGTGACCGACGAGACGCTCGCCGTCCGCCGCGACGGGCGGGTGCTGCCGTTCCGGAAGCCCGTCGCCCTCCTCGACGGCGGCGACTGGAAGCGGCACCGCTCCCCCGCCGCGATGGGCCTGCAGCCGCTGCCGGACGCTCCGCTGCGCCTGGCCGCCCTGCTCCTGATCGCCCGCGACCCGTCCGGCCCGGCGGAGCCCCGGCTCGAGCCGATCGCCTTCGACGAGGCGCTCTCGGTGCTGCTGCCCGAGCTGAGCCACTTCGCACGGCTGCCCGCGGCGCTGCACCACCTCGCCGGGCTGCTCGATTCCGTCGGCGGGGCGCGGGTGCTCCGCTACCGCGAGGCGGAGACCGTGCTGCCGCTCCTGGAGCGGATCGGGGAGCCGTCGCCGGTCGTCGCCGACGCGCCGGAGGCCGATGCGGCGGCGCCCGGCCCGGGCCTGCTCGCGCGCGCCGCCGGCGTCGAGTGGGTCGAGCGCGACGGAGTGGTCAGCTGCCTCCTCGACGAGCGGGTCGAGACGCTGACCGGGATCGGCCCGGTGCTGTGGCGTGCTCTCGGGACGCCCGCGACGGTCGACGCGCTGACCGGGGCCGTCGTCGCCGAGCACGGCGCCCCGCCCGCGGGCGACCCCCGGGCGCACGTCGAGGCCGTGCTCGACGCGATGGTCGAGCACGGCCTCGTGGTCCGCGGCGCCTGACGGCGCCGAGCGCGCGGCTAGCCCGTGCGGACGTTCGGCCCGACGGAGCCGCGGGCGATGAACAGGTCGAGCAGGTTCACGAGCCCCACCGCGCGGATGTAGAGCGCCGCGACGTCGTAGCGGCCGACGGGGAGCGCCTCGAGGGCGGCGGGCCCGGTCGGGTTGGTGGAGCGGTTCTGCGCGTTGACGTCGATCTGGATGACATCCTGCAGCGCGGAGAAGACCGGAGTGATGACCTCGTTCTGCAGCGTCGCGAGCAGCGGCGTCAGGGCCGTGAGAGCGAGGTTCACCACGGTTTGAACAGCCCCCCCGAGACCACTTGAGACCAGCGGCGTACCGTTGATGAGGATGAGATTCTCGAGACGCGTCCTCAGCGAAGCGAGAAGAGCACTCGTGAAGGACGACGCCGCCGTCCCTGGAACCCGGAGGCTGTTGTCGACGAAGAGGGTCGAGTTCGGCGGAAGGCCGTTGACGTAGGGCGAGGTCGCGCCCTGGCCCGGTGCTCCGCCGAGCAGCGAGAAGAGATCGACCGTGATGGTCGCGGGGTTCGTCGACAGCTGCGCCTGGATCGGCTGCGTGCCGCCGGGGATGCTGCCGCCGAGGACCGACGTGGTGTCGACCGTGACCGTCAGCCCGAGGCCCGAGAGGTTCACCACGGCACCGAGCAGCGTGTTGATCGCCGTCGTGATCGCGGTCAGCGTCGGCGAGGTCAGCACCAGGTCCAGGCGGCCGACCTGGTAGTCGCGCTGCAGGTTGTCCGACCCGGGCACGCAGGCCGACTGGAGGGACGCGCGACCGGTCAGGGCGCCGATCCGCAGGGTCAGGTCCGTCACGTTGGTGAGCAGAGCGGCCACTCCCGCGCCGCCGGACGCCGCGAGGATCGCCCGGAGGTTCACCGTCCCGAAGTCGGGGAAGCTCCCCGCCGTCGAGTCGAGCGCCAGCTGGCCCGCGTCCGTGATCGCGCCGGAGGCGCCGCGGACGGTGCCGTTCGTGTTCGCCGACGCGTACTGGTTGAGGGTGCCGACGGTGGCGGGAGCCGCCAGCGTGAGGAGGGAGGAGAGCGTGCCGGTCAGCCCGGTCGCGTTCACGTTGATCGCGTTCAGCACCGTGGCGTTGACGCCGCCGGTCACGACGGCCGGATTGCCCTGGTCGGGAGCGATCGCCGTCACGCCCGCGACACCGGCGACGGTGTCGAGGTTCACGCCGCCGAGGAAGCCGCTGAGGAGGCGTCCGCGGGCGACCGCCTGGAAGACCGTCCCCACCGGGAAGCAGCTGATCGAGACAGCGGAGGCGGACTGCGCCAGCATCACCGCGGGCACCGACCAGACCGCTCCGGCCACGACCGTCCGCCGTGCGAAGACGCCCGCGGAATTCGCGCTCTTCTTCTCGCTCTTATCGCTGATATCGCTGGATGCGAGCGGATTAGACTCCGACATTGGCGGCCCTCCGGTGCTGTCGCTCGACGTACACCCCTTGGCGCGTCGGCGGCAAACATAGCGAGAGAGGCGTCGCGATAAGAGGCGCTGGCGGATTTCTACTCGCACTGGCGGTGATCAGCGGAGAGGACGCGGAGAAGATGGCAGAGGACCCCCGGCTCCTTCTCTGGCGGCGCCGCCCGGACACGGCCTCCGTCGATCTGAACGGGCGCGTCCTGGTGCTCCCGCTGGACGTCTCCCCGATGGGCAGCCCCTACGCGCTGCGCGAGAGCGTGGCCGCGACCTGGCGGGCGCTCGACGACGAGCCGCAGGACTTCTCCGGCCTGGCCGACCGGCTCGCCCGCCTCCACTCCACCGATCCCGGCGCCATCGCCGACGACCTGGCGCGCGTGCTGAGCGGGCTGGAGGAGCTGCTCCTGGTCGAGAGCAGCCCGCGCGGCGAGGAGTCCCGATGAGCGTCGCGAGCGTCGTCGTCCCCAGCTACGCGGGGGCGGCCCGCCTGCCCCGCCTCCTCGCCGCCCTCGCGGCTCAGACCCACCGCGATCTCGACGTGGTCGTGGTCCTCGACGGCGTCGTCGACGCCAGCGAGCGCGCCCTCGACGCCTCCCCCGTGCCCGTGCGCCGCGTCGTGCTCCCCGAGAACCGGGGGCGCTCCGCCGCGCTCACCGCCGGCTTCGACGCCGCGCGGGGCGACGTGCTGATCCGCTGCGACGACGACCTCGAGCCCGGCCCGGGCTGGGCCGCCGCGCACGTCGGGGCCCATCGGGACGCGGTCGTCGGCGTCGTCGGCCTCTGCCCCGACGTCGACCCGGGCACCGCCTACTCCCGCGCCTACGGCCGGCCGGCCGGCGAGCGCTTCCGCCGCGGCGCCTACGCGGCGGGTTCCGACGCAGCCTGGCGCTACTGGGGCGGCAACGTCTCGGTGACGCGGACGACCTACGACCGGGTCGGCGGCTACAGCACCGACTACCGCGAGTACGGCTGGGAGGACGTCGACTGGGGCTACCGGCTGCACCGCCTGGGAGTGCCGGTGCGGATCGAGCCCGGCGCCGAGGCCCTGCACCACGGCGCCTCCGTCTCGGCGGCGGTCCGCAGCCGCCGCGCGTTCCTCTCGGGGGCGGCCCGCCGCACCTTCGAGCGGCTGCACCCCGAGCAGGTGCGGGAGGCGGTGCCCGCAGCCGGCGCGTGGGACGCGGTAGTGCGCCTCCTGGCCCGCGGCGGGAGCGAGCGGCGCACAGCACTGGTCGCGGGATTCGCGGACGCCGCGCTCGGAGTGGTGCCCCGCCCGGTCGGCGAGAAGCTGGTCGCGCTCGCCGTCGAGTCCGCTGCGATCGCGGGCTACGACCGCGGCAGAGGGCGTCCCGCGCACGGGTGACGGCGGCGCGGATCGACGGATCCGCGGGCCCGGCAGCGGCGCCGACGCCGTGCGGGAGCCGATCTAGGCTCCCCCGCATGCGAGTCCTTCTGGTGGGCGGAGCGGGCTACATCGGGAGCCACACCGCCGTCGCGCTCCTCGAGAGCGGCCACGAGGTGCTGGTCGTGGACGACCTCTCGCACGCGAGCGAGCGGACCCTCGACGCGGTGGAGGAGCTGACCGGCTCGGTGGTCCCCCGCCTGATCGCCGACGCGCGCGACACGGCCGCGCTGACCCGCTTCCTCGCCGCCCACGGACCGGTCGACGCCCTGGTCCTGCTCGCCGGGCTCAAGTCGGTCGGCGACTCGGTGCGGCGGCCCCTCGATTACTGGACGGTCAACGTCGGGCTCGCCACCGCGGCGTTCTCGGTCGCAGCGGAGGCGGGGATCCGCACCGTCGTGTTCTCGAGCTCGGCGGCCGTCTACAGCCCGGGCGGCGCGATGCCGGTCGGGGAGGACTCCCCCGCCGGGCTCAGCGCGGCGAGCCCCTACGGCGCGACCAAGCGCGTCATCGAGGAGATCCTCGGCGACGCTGCGCGCGCCGATCCCCTCCTGCGCGCGGTCAGCCTCCGCTACTTCAACCCCATCGGCGCGCACCCGTCGGGGCGGATCGGCGAGGATCCGGCCACGGCGCCGGGGAGCCTCCTGCCCGTGCTGACACGGGCCGCAGGCGACCCCTCCCGGTGCGTCGACGTCCTCGGCGACGACTACCCGACCCCCGACGGCACGGGGCTGCGCGACTACATCCACGTCTGCGACCTCGCGGCCGGGCACGTCGCGGCGCTCGAGCGCGCGCGGCCCGGGCACCGCGTCTACAACCTCGGCACGGGCTCACCGACGAGCGTCCTCGAGCTGATCGACGAGGTCGAGCGGGCGAGCGGGGAGACGGTCCGGTGGCGGGCCGTGGGGCGCCGGCCGGGCGACCTCGCCGCGAGCTGGGCCGACCCGGCGCGCGCCGAGCGGGAGCTGGGCTGGCGGGCGGTGCGCACCGTGCGCGAGGGCGTCCGCGACCAGTGGCGGTGGCAGACCCTGCAGCGCATCGGCGTCTCCTGATCCTTCCGGCACGGCGTCACTGAAAGAGTGACTTCTTCCTCTCCGCGACTCTCCTCCATCGTTGTGATCTCCGAGGGAATAGCGCCTCCGCGACGCACTCCAGACGATCCTCGCCATTCCGCTCGCGGCTTATCCGGATTATCGGACTCTCCTTTCCCCGTCGTTCTGCGACGACTCGTACTCGCCTTTCGATTCCTTCTCCACGAGCCGGTTAGCTTCTACTGCACTGCTGATCGGTCACCGACGACGGATAAGCATTCGGAGCCGCTCCCGTCTCCGGATGGCCGCCCGATCCTCACCGCACGCCCGGGGGAAGGGGCCCATCATCACTGCCGTCATCGACGCGACCACCCGTTCCCGATCCGTCCCCCCGGTCGGTCCCGGCCTGATCGTGCACGAGTGGGTCGAGCGCCGCGGAGGCGCCGAGCGCGTGCTCGAGGCGATGACCGAGGCCTTCGCCGACGCCGACGTCCGCGTCCTCTGGAGCGACTGCGCCGAGGTCGTCGGCAGGCCCGTCTCGGAGTCCTGGCTGGCGCGCACGCCGCTGCGCCGCCACAAGGTCCTCGCCCTGCCGGCGATGCTGCCCACGTGGCGGCTCCCGGTCGGCGCCTCCCGCGAGTGGGTGCTGGTCAGCTCGCACCTCTTCGCCCACCACGTCCGCACCAGCGGACCGACCCGCAAGCTCGTCTACGCGCACACCCCGGCCCGCTACATCTGGGAGCCCGACCGCGACGGCCGCGGCAGCAGCCTCGCCGCCCGCACCGCGAGCCTGCTCCTCAAGCCGATCGACCGCCTCCGCGCCGCCGAGGCCTCCTCCATCGCGGTGAACAGCCTCTTCACCGGGCAGCGGGTGCGCGACGCGTGGCACCAGCCGTCGAGGGTCATCTACCCGCCGGTGAACACCGAGCTGCTCTCGACGATCACCGACTGGCGCTCCCCGCTCGACGACGACGAGCTGCGCCTCCTCGACTCGCTCGCGCGGCCGTTCATCCTGGGCGCCTCGCGGTTCGTCCCCTACAAGCGCCTCGAGAAGGTCATGGACGCCGGAGCTCGCACCGGGCTGCCGGTCGTCATCGCCGGGCACGGCCCCTGGGAGGCGCGGCTCCGCGCCTACGCCGAGGAGATCCGGGCCGACGTGACCTTCGTCATCTCGCCCTCCGACCAGCTGATCCGCGCGCTCTACGCGCAGGCGCTCGTGTACGTCTTCCCCGCCGTCGAGGACTTCGGGATCATGCCCGTCGAGGCGATGGCCTGCGGGACGCCGGTCATCGGGACCGACATCGGCGGAGTGCGCGAGAGCGTGTCCCTCGCCGGCGGGGGCGTCATCGCCGACCTCGAGGGCGATCCGGACTGGAGCGACCTGCTGCGCCGTGCGCTCGCGCTCGACGTCGACGCCTTCCGGGCCCGGAGCCGGGTCTTCTCGCGCCGGCGCTTCATCGCCGAGATCCAGGACTGGGTCGCCGAGCAGACCGCCTGACGACGGCGCTCCCCACCGCGGGAGGCCGTCCGTGCGCGCGTCACCGTGCGTGCGGACGACCCTCCCGCGGCGGGATCAGAACAGGCCGCGCGGGGGCTCGATCGAGGCGAGGACGCCGGGGGCGGCGATCACGCTGAGGCGGCCGACCTCCTCCGGGGTCAGCTCGGGCAGGCGCTGCGCGAGGTCGAGGAAGCGCTCGATCTCGGACTCCTCGAGCACGTCGGCGGCGAGCGTGCGGAACTTCGACACGTACTGCTCTCGGCTGAACGGGTGCGCGCCCAGCGGGTGCGCGTCCGCCACCGCGATCTCGTCGACGATCGTCGTGCCGTCCGTCATCAGGATCTCGACGCGGGCGCCGAACGCCTTCTCGCCCGGATCGGTGGAGTGGTAGCGGCGCGTCCACTCCGCGTCCTCCTGCGTCGTGACCCGGTGCCAGAGCGCGATGGTGTCGGCGCGGGCGGCCCGCTCGGGGGCGTAGCTGTGCACGTGGTGCCAGGCGCCGTCCTGCAGCGCCACCGTGAAGATGTACGGCACGGAGTGGTCCAGCGTCTCGCGGGACGCGGCCGGGTCGTACTTCTGCGGGTCGTTCGCGCCCGAGCCGATCACGAAGTGCGTGTGGTGCGAGGTGTGCAGGACGATCCGCTCGACGCGCTCGGGGTCGGCGGCCTCGGGGTGCGTCCGGTGCAGGCGGCGGGCGAGGTCGATCAGCGCCTGCGCCTGGTACTCGGCCGAGTGCTCCTTCGTGTACGTGTCGAGGATCGCGCGCTTGGCCTCGCCGCGGTCGGGCAGCGGGACGTCGTAGCTCGCGTCGGCGCCGTCGAGCATCCAGGCGATGACGCCGTCCTCGCCCTCGTAGATCGGCGACGGGCTGGTCTCGCCGCGCATCGCCCGGTCGACCGCCTCGATCGCCATCTTCCCCGCGAAGGCCGGCGCGTACGCCTTCCAGCTCGAGATCTCACCCTTGCGCGACTGCCGCGTGGCGGTCGTCGTGTGCAGGGCCTGCGCGACGGCCTGCTCGATCGTCGCGACGTCGAGGCCGAGCAGCGTGCCGATCCCGGCGGCGGCCGAGGGGCCGAGGTGCGCGACGTGGTCGATCTTGTGCCGGTGCAGACTGATCGCGCGCACCAGGTCGACCTGGACCTCGTATCCGGTGACGATGCCGCGGACGAGCTGCGCCCCGCCGATGCCCGCGTGCTGGGCGACGGCGATCAGCGGAGGGATGTTGTCGCCCGGGTGCGAGTACTCGGCCGCCAGGAACGTGTCGTGGTAGTCGAGCTCGCGCACGGCGACCCCGTTGGCCCAGGCCGCCCACTCGGGCGAGACCCGGCGGGCCGGGTCGACGCCGAGGACGACCGAGCCCTGGCCGCCGATGGAGGCGGGGTGCGCGAGAGCCTGCGCGCGGGCGGCGACGACCGGGCGGCGCAGGAGCGACGCGGTGGCGACGGCGGCGTTGTCGATGACCCGGTTGACCACCATCTCGGCGACCTCGTCGTCGATCTCGACCGGATCGGCGGCGACCTCGGCGATCGCGTGGGCGAGCTGCCCGTGTCGCGGGAGCTCCTCGTCGCTGCGGTGGACGCGGACGTGGTGTTCGTGCACGGGCGGCTCCTTCGTCTCTCCCCCAGGCTATCGCCCGCCTCCGGCCCCGGCCGCGCGGGCAGAATGGGCGGATGTCCTCCCCCACGCGCGTCGCGGCGCTCGACTGCGGCACCAACTCCCTCCGCCTGCTGATCGCCGACGTGGAGGGCGGCCGCCTCCGGGACGTCCAGCGTCGCACCGAGCTCGTGCGGCTGGGCCGCGGGGTCGACCGCACCGGCCGCTTCGACCCGGCCGCGCTCGAGCGGACCCTCGCCGTCACCCGCGAGTACGCGGCCGCCGCGCAGGAGGCCGGCGCCGAGCGCCTCCGCTTCGTCGCCACCTCGGCCACCCGCGACGCGGCCGACCGCGAGGACTTCCTCGCCGCCGTCGAGCGGATCCTCGGCGTCACCCCGGAGACGATCTCCGGCGAGGAGGAGGCGCGGCTCTCCTTCCGCGGCGCGGTCTCGGCCGTCGACTCCGCCCGGCCCGTGCTGGTCGTCGACCTCGGCGGCGGCTCGACCGAGCTCGTGCTCGGCGGAGCGGAGCCGGAGCAGGCGCACTCGATGGACGTCGGCAGCGTCCGCCTGACCGAGCGCCACCGCCGGGCCGCCGCACCGACGGAGGGCGAGCGCGCGGCGATGCGGGCGGACGTGGCCGCCGCGCTGGCCGCCTCCTCCGTCGACCTCTCGCAGGCCCGGAGCGTCGTCGGCGTCGCCGCGACCGTGCTCACGATCACCGCGCACGTCCTCCGCACCACCGACCGCGCCGCGCTCGAGACGTCCCTCCCCCTCTCCGACGTCCTCGCCGCCTGCGACGAGCTCGCCGCACTGTCTCCGGAGGGGGCGGCGGCCCTCCCCTGGGTCCGCCCGGGGCGCGAGGACGTGCTGGCGGCCGGCGCGCTGGTCTGGGGCGAGGTCCTCCGCGCGGTCCACGAGGCGTCGCCGGGCGTCGACCGGGTCCGCTCGACCGCGCACGATATCCTCGACGGCATCGCGCTCGGCCTCGCCTGACGCCCGCGCGGGTCAGGCGGTGAGGGCACTCCCGGAGTCGCGCGGGAGCCGGGCGGCGGCGGCGAGCGGCACGAGGGTCAGCACCGCGAGGGCGAGGAAGGCGACGCGGTAGGGGACGAGGCCGGGCCCGATCGCGGTGCCGACGGCGAGCGCCACCGCGCCCACCGCGACCCCGAGGCCGGCCGCGATCTGTTGCGTGGTGGCGTTGAGGGTGTTGGCGCCCGACATCCCCTCCTGCGGGACCTCGGCGAACGTGACGGTGTTGTAGGCCGTGAAGCCCGCCGAGCGGGCCACTCCGCTCAGCACCAGCAGCGCCACCACGAGCGCCACCGGAGTCGCCGGCTCGAGGAACGCCATCGCCGCCATGCACGCCGCCCCGACCGCGCTCGCCGCGACCAGCACCCCGCGGAAGCCGAGGCGCCGCAGCAGCGGAGTCGTGGCCGGCTTGATCGCCAGGTTGCCGGCGAAGAGCGCCAGCACCACGGAGCCGGCCTGCACCGGGCTCCAGCCGAACGCGTCCTGGAACAGCAGCGGGAGCAGGAACGGCACCGCGTTCACGGTCGCCCGGTAGAGCGATCCGCTCGCGTTGGCGACCCGGAAGGTGCGGAAGCGGAAGGCGTCGAGCCGCACGAGCGGATGCTCGGCGCGGCGCAGGTGCCGCACGGCGAGCGCCGTCACGACCGCGCCGACGAGCAGCGGCGCCACCGCCCGCCCGTCGAGCTCGGAGCCGGTGAGGAGCCCCGCCGCTCCGACCAGCGCGCCGAGACCGACCGCGACGAGCGCCAGCCCCGTGACGTCGAGCGGGGGCGGCGCGCTCTCGGAGGTGGCGGGGACGATCCGGCGCGCGATCGCGAACGCGACGACCCCGAGGGGCAGGTTGATCAGGAAGATCCAGTGCCAGGAGGCGACGGTCGTGAGCAGCCCGCCGAGGAACGGCGCGATCACGGGGGCGACCAGTCCCGGCCAGACCAGGATCGCGATGGCGTGGATGATCCCCTCCCGCGGAGTCGCCCGCAGCACCGCGAGCCGGCCGACCGGCACCATCAGCGCGCCGCCGACGCCCTGCAGGACGCGGGCGCCGACCAGCAGCGGCAGCGTGGGGCTGAGCGCGCAGAGCAGGGAGGCGAGGGTGAAGACGGCGATCGCGGTGGTGAAGACGCGGCGCACGCCGAAGCGCTCGCTGAGCCAGCCCGAGGCCGGGATGAGGACGGCGACGGTGAGGAGGAACGCGGTGACGGTGATCGAGACCGCGGCGGAGTCGACGCCCAGGTCGGCGGCGATCGCGGGCGCGGCGGTCGTCACGATCGTGGCGTCGAGGTTCTCCATGAAGAAGCAGCCGGCGACGAGCAGCGCGAGGGAGCGGTGGCGGGGGTCCGTGCTGTCCTCCTCGGCGTGGGGCTGTCGGCGGCGAGCGTAGCGCGGCGACGGCGCGGCCGCCGGGCGGGTACCGTCGCAGCATGAGCGCTGCAGCCGAGACCAGGACGATCCAACTCCGACGCTACGAGCTGATGGACGGGGTGATGGACGACTTCCTCGCCTGGTTCCCCGAGCGGATCGTGCCGGCGCGGGAGGCCCACGGCTTCCGGATCGAGTTCGCCTACGCCGACCGCGAGGTGAACGAGTTCGTCTGGGCGGTCAGCACGGCCGGCGACGCCGACGCGTTCGCCGAGGTCGAGCGGGCGTACCTGGCCTCGCCAGAGCGCGACGCCGCCTTCGCGGGCGAGCCGAAGCGCGTCGCGGTGCAGCACGTGCGGCTGGTCGAGCGGATCGTCTGACCCGGGCGGCGTCCTGCCGGGGCGCCGCCGACTCCGGGCACCGTCGGGTCCGGGCGCCGTCGGGTCCGGGCGCCGTCGGGTCCGGGCCCGTCAGCTCCGGGCGCGCCGCACGGCCGCGAGGACGCCTCGGACCACGAGCGTCCCGACCGCGATCGACCCGATCGCTCCGGTCAGGCGCGCCCAGACGTGCTTCGGCCGGTCGATCCCGGCGCGGTCGGCGGGCGAGGGGAGCGAGGCGGGCGCGAGCGTGCGTCCCGCGGCTCCCGCCTCGGCCATGTGGGCGAGCCGGCGCACGGCCTCGCGGTTGCGGATCCAGAGGAACGAGTGCATCAGCGGCTTCGGGATGAGCGTGCCCGGGCCCTTCACGGGCGCCTCGTGCATCCGCACCTTCGCGCCGCGCGCGTGCGGCTCGACCTCGACGCGCACCCGGGCCTCGCCGAGCGGCCAGCCGGCGGCCTGGATGACCATCCGGCGCGGCGGGTCCCACTCGAGAACCGTGGTGCGGTCGTCGATCACGAGCGGCCACAGGCCGAAGGAGTGGTGCAGCTGCGAGCCCACGTGCGGGAAGTCGGCGTCGACCTTCCGCATCCGCGACGCGCCGACGACCCAGCTCGGGAACAGCCAGCCGGAGGCGAGCACCGCGAAGACGGACTCGGGCGGGCAGTGGACGACGCGGGTGGTGCGAGACATCGCGGGCTCCTTCGAGTGGTGGTGGGGCGCGTGGCGGCGCCGTCCCTCAGCCTGGCAGGCCGGGGGCGGCGACGGGCGCAGCGCAACGGCGGCGGCTCAGGCCGGGTGCGCCTCCGGCGACAGGTCGGGCGACTCGCGCACCCCGAACTCGTGCCGCAGCGCGCTGCGGGCGGCGTGCCAGCCGGCCATGCCGTGCACGCCCGGCCCGGGCGGGGTGGACGAGGAGCAGAGGTAGAGCCCCTTCGCGGGCGTCCGCCACGGGTCGGTCGTGGGGACCGGGCGCGAGAGCAGCTGCGCGACGCTCGCGGCTCCGGCGGCGATGTCCCCGCCCAGGTAGTTCGGGTTGTAGGCCTGCATGTCGCGCGCGGTCATCGAGGAGGCGCCGATCACGCGGTCGCGGAACCCGGGGGCGAAGCGCTCGATCTGGGCGGTGATCGCCTCCTGCTGGTCGGCGGGCGAGTACCGGGGGACGTGCGTGTACGCCCAGAGGACGTGCTTGCCCTCGGGCGCCCGGGTCGGATCGGCGATCGAGGGCTGCGCCACCAGCACGTAGGGGCTGCGGCTGTGCCGGCCGCGCTTCACGTCGCGCTCGGCGGCCGCGATCTCGGCGCGGCTGCCTCCGACGTGCAGCGTGCCCGCGCCGGCGAGCTCCGGGTTCGTCCACGGCACCGGCCCGTCGAGGGCGAAGTCGACCTTGGCCACGCCGTTGCCGTAGCGGAAGCGCTGGAGGGCCGCGGCGTACGCCGGGGGCAGCCGGTCCCCCGCCATCGCGAGCAGCGCCGTCGGCGTGCCGTCGACGAGCACGGCGCGGGCCGGGGGCAGCTCCGAGAGCGAGGTCACCTCGACGCCGGTCTCGATGGTGCCGCCGTGCGCCCGGAGGTCGTCGGCGAGCGCGTCGACGATCGACTGGCTGCCTCCGATCGGCACCGGCCAGCCGCGCGCGTGGGCGTAGGCGCCGAGCGCCAGGGCGGCCGCGGCCGTCGACGGGCTCGGCATCGGGCGGATCGAGTGCGCGGCGACCCCGGAGAACATCGCCGGGGCGACGTCCTCGCGGAAGCGCAGGTTCCACACCGGGGTGCCCTGCTCGAGCACCCGCAGTCCGAAGCGGATCAGCACGCTCGGGTCCGTCGGGATCCGCAGCAGCGCGTCGTTGGTGAAGCCCGCGACGCGGTCGGCCCGCTCGGAGAGAGGTCCCATCAGGGCGCGCCACGCCGCTCCGTCGCGCCCCAGCGCCTCGACCGTGCGGTCGAGGTCGCGGTAGGCGATGCCCGCGCGGCCGCCGTCGAGCGGATGCGCGTACGAGATCTCGGGGACGACCAGCTCGATGCGCCGGTCGAGCCCGAAGGCGCGGAAGAAGCCGGACGCGAGCGCCATCGGGTGCACCGCCGAGCAGACGTCGTGGTGGAACCCGGGCAGCGTCAGCTCCGCCGTGCGCGCGCCGCCGCCGATCGTCTCGTTGCGCTCGAGCACGGTGACCGAGAGCCCGGCCCGCGCGAGCGTGACCGCGGCGGCGAGGCCGTTGGGCCCCGCCCCGATGACGACGGCGTCGACCACGGTCACTTCCTCCGCAGGGCCGAGACGACGCCCGCGGCGCCGGCGGCGAGGGCCGCGGCGGCCCCCGCGTAGCTCAGGGCGCGGTGGCGGATCATCCAGATCTGGGGCGTCATGGTGTGCGCGCGGTCGCTGAAGAGGCCGCGGGCGCCGTGATCGCCGGGGACCGGCTCATACACGTTGTTCGGCAGCATCGGCTCCGTCTTGTCGGGGGCCTGCTGACCGTCGAAGGCGCTGCGGGCGAGGTACCAGTCCATGAAGCGCCCGGCGAAGCGGTCGCCGAGGATGGTGCCCGCGGTCGGCTCGCCGACCCAGGTGCGGCGGCGCGGCTTGTCGGCCACGTCGGCGATCGCGATCGCGCCCACCTCGGGCTCGTAGATCGGCGGCACGGGCTGCGGGTGGTGCGGCAGCTGCGACTTCACCCAGTTGAACTGGATGGTGTTGAGCGCCGGCATGTCGACCTCGGACAGGCGCACGCGGCTCTTCGCGTGCAGCAGCTCCGCGGTGACGGCCTCGGTGAAGCCTCGGGCGCCGAACTTGGAGGCGCAGTACGCGGCCTGCAGCGGGATGCCCCGGTGCGCGAGGGCGGAGCCGACCTGGATGACGTGCCCGCGGTCGCGCGGGGTCATCCGGGAGAGGGCTGCGCGGGTGCCGTTGACGAAGCCGAAGAAGTTGACGCCCACGGCGCGCTCGAAGTCGGCGGGCTCGGTCGAGAGGAACTCGCCGAAGACGCCGACCATCGCGTCGTTGACCCACAGCTCGATCGGGCCGAGCTCGGCCTCGACCCGGTCGGCCGCCGACTCGACGGCCTCGCGGTCGGCCACGTCGGTCGAGATGCCCAGCCCGCGCCGGCCCTTCTGCTCGATCTCGGCCACCGTGGCCGCCAGTCCGTCCTCGCCGCGTGCCAGCACGGCGACGTCCCAGCCGCGGGAGGCGAGCTCGCGGACCGTGGCGCGTCCGAGCCCGGCCGTGCCGCCCGTGACGACGGCGACTCCGCGGCTCATGCGCGGGCCTCGCGGGAGGAGGTCTCGAGGCGGGGGTGCTGCGTCATGGTGCGGGCTCCTTCGTGAGGGCGCGGTGTGCGTCGGGAGTCCCACGCTAGGCGGGAGCGGCGGCGCGGCGCGCGGGGTTGCGCCCGATCGGTGGAGAGCTCGGTGGATCCGCGCCCGGGGAGGAGAATCGCTCCCGACAGCTCCCGGCTCTCCTCCAGAGACCGCCGCCAGACTGACGCCCGCCCGAGCACCCTCCGACCGGATCGACGCATGACCTCTCTCCTCGACCTGAGCCTCGTCTCCGGCCCCCTCGTCGTCGCCGTCTACGTGCTCGCGATCGGAGCGCTCCTCCTCCTGCTCGCCGCCCACGTCCGCGCTCCCCGCCGCGGGCGCTCCCGGCGCGGCGGGATCGCCGTCGCGGTCCTCCTCCTGGGCCTGATCGGCGGCGCCGCCCTGGCCGCCCTCGTCGACGGGCCCGACGGCCCGTTCGGCGTCGACTTCACGCCGGTCACCCGGGTCGCGATCGGCCTCGGGATCGGCGGGCTGGGCGTCGCGCTGGTCGTCCTCGGCCACGCGATCGCCCGCCGGCGCGCGCGGGGAGTGCTCGCGTCGCTCGCCGCCGGAGTGCTCGTCGTCGCGGCGGCCGCGATGACCGTCAACATCGACTTCGGCCAGTACCCCACGGTGCGCAGCGCGCTCGGGATCAGCGCGTACTCCGACTCCTCCGTGCCGGTCGCCGCCGCGGACGGACCGCACTCGGACCTCGCGACCTGGACCGCCCCGGCCGGGATGCCCGCCGTCGGCTCGGTCTCGACAGTCGCCATCCCCGCCACCGCGTCGGGCTTCCCGGCCCGCGACGCCGTCGTCTACCTCCCGCCCGCGGCCCTCACCGCGACCCCGCCGCTGCTGCCGGTGATGATCATGCTCTCGGGGCAGCCGGGGTCGCCCTCCGATCCCCTCTCGACCGAGAAGTTCCAGCAGACCCTCGACGCCTACGCCGCCGCGCACGCCGGCCTCGCGCCGATCGTCGTGTCGCCCGACCAGCTGGGCGATCCCGACAGGAACCCGATGTGCGTCGACTCGCCGCTCGGGAAGTCGGCCACGTACCTCACCGTCGACGTCCCGAACTGGATCCGCGCCAACCTGCCGGTGCTCGGCGACGCGCAGCACTGGGCGATCGGCGGCCTCTCGCAGGGCGGGACCTGCTCGATCCAGCTCGGCGCCGGCCACCCGTCGCTCTTCGGCAACATCGTCGACGCCTCGGGCGAGCTCGCGCCGACCCTCGGCAGCGAGGCGGCGACGGTCGCGCAGGGGTTCGGCGGCGACCAGGCCGCCTACGAGGCCGCGAAGCCGGTGAACGTCCTCGCGGAGAACGCCCCCTACACCGGCACCGTCGCGATCTTCGGAGTCGGCGCCGAGGACACCTCGTTCCTCCCCGGAGCGAAGACCGTCTACGCCGCGGCCGTCGCCGCCGGCATGAGCGCCACCTACCTCGAGGTGCCGGACAGCGCCCACGACGTCACGGCGTGGTCGGCGACCTTCGACAAGGGCCTCGAGATCCTCGCCGACCGCTGGAAGCTCGTCCCCGCCTCCTGAGCGGCTCCGCGCCTCAGGCGCTCTCGACCAGCCGGACCGCCGCCTCGACCCCGCCGCTCCACGGCGCTCCGTGGCCCGGAACCACCCAGCGCGCCCCGGTGGGCAGGAGCGCCCGGAGCGACGCGAGCGCCTGCTCCGGCTCGTCGGTGAAGGGCGCGGGCTGCGGACCCGTGCGGCCGGTGAGCACGTGGCGGGTGGTCAGCCCGTCGCCGACGAAGACCGCGTCGGCCAGCGGCACGTGCACGGCGATGCTCCCCGGGGAGTGACCCGGGAGCGCGATCACGCGGGGAGCGCCCGGCAGGTCGAGCGTCTGCCCGTCGTGCACTTCGACGACCTCGGTGAGCGGCGGGACCGTCGCGATGCCCTTCCGCAGCGCGTAGGCCGCGAAGCCGAGGAGCGGCAGGACGCGCAGCCGCGGTGTCGCGGTCCTCGGCTTCGCCCCGCCCTTCGCCCGCTCGGCGTCGGCGGCGTGCACGTGGACCGGCACGTCGTGGTCGCGGCGCAGGCGCTCGGCGAAGCCCACGTGGTCGGAGTCGCCGTGGGTCAGCACGACGCCGCGCACGTCGTCGAGGGTGCGGCCCATCGCGCGCAGCTCGGCCAGGAGCTCCGGCCAGAGACCGGCCGGCCGCGTTCCTCCTCGTGATGGCCCCCGCTCCCGGCACGCCCGTCGCCGCCCAGGAGTACCGCGACGCGGCGAGCGCCCGCCTGCTGGACCTCACCGCGCAGCTGGCGGGCGAGGAGGACGCCCTCGAGGCGGCGCGCACGCTGACCGCCTGGGCGACGGGGTTCATCGGGATGGAGATCACCGGCGCCTTCACCCTCGGCGGCGATGTGGAGAGCGCCTGGCGCTTCGGGCTGGGGCGGATCGTCTCCGCGCTCGCTCCGGCCGCGTCGCGCTGAGCGCCGCCGCTCAGGCCCGGCGGAGCGCCGCCTCGTCCTCGAGGAACCGCGGACGGCACGCGACGATCCCGCTGACCAGCAGCACCGCCACTCCGGCGAACAGCAGCGCGTACGCGCCGCCCCAGTCCCCCTGCGCCTCGTAGAGCACGCCGATCAGCAGCGGACCGAGGCAGGCGAGCCCGTAGCCGAGCCCCTGCGTGGCGCCGGAGAGGGTCGAGGAGCCGGTGGTCGTCCGCGTCCGCGCGTTCACGAGCGTCAGCGTCATCGGGAACGTGCTGACGCCGAGCCCGAGGCAGACCACCCACGCCACGGCACCCTCCAGCGGAGCGACGACGAGGCCCGCGTAGCCGACGGCGAGCAGCACGCAGCACACCACCACGACCACGACCGGGTTGCGCATCCCCAGAGTCAGCGGCGGCACCACGAAGGCGGCGGCGAGGCCGAACACCGAGAACAGCGCCAGCAGCGCCCCGCCCTGCGCCGGATCCGCGCCCGCGTCGACGAGGATCGTCGGCAGCCAGGTGATGATCCCGTAGGTGTGCAGACCGGTCATCCCGAGCATCAGCACCATCGCCCAGAGCAGCGGCGTGCGCCACGCCCCGTCCACGCGGCCGCCGGCGGCGGCCGGAGCCGCCCCGCCTCCTCCGCGGGCCGCGAGCGCCGCCCAGAGCAGGCAGGCCGCGGCCGTCATCACGGCCCAGATCCCGATCGCCCAGCGCCACCCCGCCGTCGAGGCCAGCGGCACCGCGACCAGCGGAGCGACGAACTGGCCCACCTGCAGCAGCGCCAGGTAGAGCGAGCTGACCGTCTTGATCCGCTCGGCGAAGTACCGCTTCACGATCGGCACGATGAGCACGTTCGTGGTGCCCACGCCCGCGAAGGCGACGACGGTCGAGAGCACCAGAGCGACCGGGCTCGGGCTGAGCGCGCGGAGGGCGATGCCCAGTGTGGTCACCAGCGTCGCGATCGCGAGCGTGCGCTCCAGGCCGATCCGGCGCGAGACGGCCGCGGCGACGAAGCCGAAGACGGCGAAGGAGGCGGTGACGATCGTCCCCAGCGCCCCGTAGAGCGAGGGCCCGAAGCCGAGATCGGCGCCGATCGTGTCGAGCAGCGGGCTGAAGCCGGTGACGGCGGTGCGGAGGTTCAGCGCGGTGATCGCGATGGCGGCGAGGGCCAGGAGGGCGGTGGCGCGGAGCGTCGGTGCTGCGGTCATGGAGTCCCCGAGAGATAGGATGATGGGATGAATCCTGGCGAGTCTAGCCCCGCGGCGCCGTTCCAGCGCGAGAGCGTGATCGACCACGTCACGGCGCTGTTCCACGAGGAGATCCGCTCCGGCCGCTGGGCCGTCGGCGAGCGGATCCCGGTGGAGGCCGAGCTCGCCCGCTGGACCGGCGCCGGACGCAACTCCGTCCGCGAGGCCGTCCAGGCCCTCGTGCAGGCGGGCCTCGTGCGGCGGGAGCAGGGGCGCGGCACGTTCGTCACCGCGCGCTCGCAGCTCGCCGAATCGCTGCGCCGCCGCATCCCGAGCGCCGCCCGCCGGGAGGGCCTCGAGCTGCGGTTCGCGATCGACGGGGCCACGGCCGCGCTGGCGGCCGAGCGCCGCACCGGGGAGGACGTCGCCTCCCTCCGCGCCCTGCTGGCCCGCCGGGCCCGCTCGTGGGAGGCGCCGGAGCTCGCCGAGCGGATCGCCGCGGACACCGCGCTGCACCGGGCCGTCGTCGTCGCGACCCACAACGACCTGTTCGTCGAGCTCTACGACGGCCTCACCGGCATGTTCGAGTCGGTGCTGGAGGAGGACGTCGTCGGCGAGGAGGACGTGCACGCCCGCCAGCACGCCGAGCTGGTCGAGGCGATCGCCGCGGGTGACGCCGAGGGGGCGCGGCGCCGGATCGAGGAGCTGCTCGCGCCGCTGCTGGCCGAGGCGCAGCAGGGCGGCGGCTGAGGGGGATGCTCCGAGGCGGGCGGCGGGCGGCACGCGCTCACGGCCGGCGTCGTGCCGCCCGGCGAGCGGGATCCGATGAGAGGGATCAGCCCCGCGGACGACGGGTCGACCAGAGCGCCCACGCCACCAGCAGCGGCTGGAACGCGAGGCGCACGGCGCGCTTGCGGTCGGTGTCGAGGCCGAAGGCGCTCGTCCGCGTCACCCACTGCGAGACGTTGCCCGGGAAGATCGCGGTGAAGAAGGCGGCGGCCGCGGCTCCGACCAGCGGCGCCCGTCGGCGCGCGAGCACCAGCGAGGCGCCCAGGCCGATCTCGACCACGCCCGAGGCGAGCACGACCGCGTCCTTGTCCAGCGGCACCCACTCGGGCACCTGCGCCTGGAACTCCTCCCGCTTGCGGGTGAGGTGGCTCACCCCCGCGAAGAGGAGGGCGGAGCCGAGGAGCACCTTGGCGCCGGTGCGGAGGAGGGAGGGGGAGGAGGAGGATGTCATGCGCTCCATCGTTCCCGATGCGGGCCGCCGCCGCCGACGTGGCGCGGCCACTGCGCACGAACGTGCCGGTGTCGGAGGCGGCGCCTAGTCTGATCGCGTGACTGACCGCATCCTCGTCCTCACCACCGGTGGCACCGTCGACAAGGAGTACTCGCTCGCGGGCGAGCTCGAGATCGGCGCCCCGATGGTGCCGCGCCTGCTCGCCCCGGTGCTCACCACGCTCGAGTTCCGCGTCGAGGAGGTCCTCGCCAAGGACAGCCTCGAGCTCGACGACGCCGATCGGGCCCTCATCCGCGAGCGGGTGCTCGCCGCCGAGGAGGACCGGATCGTCCTCACCCACGGCACCGACACGATGACCGCGACGGCCGAGGCCCTCGGCGTCGTCCGCGATCGGGTGGTCGTCCTCACCGGCGCGATGCAGCCCGCACGGATGCTCGACAGCGACGCCGCGTTCAACCTCGGCACCGCGGTGGCCGCCGTGCAGCTGCTGCCGCCGGGCGTCTACCTCGCGATGAGCGGACGGGTGCTGCCCGCCGGCTCCGTGGTGAAGGACCGGTCGATCGGCGTGTTCCTTCCGGCCTGAGCCGAACGCCGGGCCAGGGTCGCCCGCGGACGGGCTCCCGGCCGGACCACCCTCAGGCCTCGGCGAGCCCCGCGGTGCAGGCCGCGCAGAGCCCGAAGACGTCCACGACGTGGTGCGCGTCCGTGAATCCGTTCTGCGACGCGACCGAGCGCGCCCACTCCTCGACCTCGTCGGCCGCGATCTCGACCGTCAGCCCGCAGCGGCGGCAGATCAGGTGGTGGTGGTGCGTCCCCGGCGTGCAGGCGCGGTAGAGGCTCTCGCCCTCGGGCGACTGCAGCGAGTCGGCCTCGCCCTCCACGGCCAGGTCCGAGAGCGCGCGGTAGACCGTCGCGAGCCCGATCGGCGAGCCGGAGGCGTGCAGCGCACTGTGCAGGCCCTGGGCGCTGACGAAGTCCTCGCGACGCCCGAGAGCCTCGCGCACCGCCTCGCGCTGCCACGTGTTGCGCTTGACCACTGGACCACCTCCACTCCGCACGACCCGAGCCACGCTACCGCCCCCCGCCGACGGCGAGCCGGGAGCGCCGGACGCCCTTCCGGCCGATGATCCGGCAGACCGCGTAGATCGCGAACGAGATCGTCGTCACGTAGGGGCTGATCGGGATCGATCCGCCCAGCGCGAGCAGGATGCCGCCCACCAGCGCGCCGACGGCGAAGAGCACGCTCAGCAGCGGCACGACCACCGGCGAGGCGGAGAGGCGCAGCGCCGCGGCCGCCGGCGTCACCAGGATCGCGAGCACGAGCAGCGAGCCGACGATCTGCACCGAGACGGCGACCGCGAGGCCGAGCAGGAGCATGAACGCGATCGAGAGCGCCCGGGTGGGGATGCCGCGCGCGGCCGCCACGTCGGCGTCGACGCTCGCGAAGGTGAGGGGGCGCCAGATCAGCGCGAGACCGACGAGGACGACCACCGAGATGCCGATCAGCCACCCGAGCTGCGGGTCGTCGACCGCGACGATCTGCCCGGTGAGCAGGCCGAACTTGTTCGCGCTGCGGCCCGGGTAGAGGGCCAGGCAGAGGATGCCGATGCCGAGTCCGAAGGGCATCAGCACCGCGATGATCGAGTTGCGGTCGCGGGCGCGCGAGCCGAGCACGCCGATCAGGACCGCCGCGATCAGCGAGCCGACGATCGATCCCTCGACGACGCCGACGCCCAGCAGCAGCCCCGCGGACGCCCCCGCGAACGAGAGCTCGCTGATGCCGTGGACCGCGAAGGCCATGTCGCGCGACATCACGAAGACGCCGATGAGCCCGCCGACCACTCCGAGGACCGCGCCGGCGATCACCGAGTTCATCAGGAGCGACAGCAGCGCTCCGTAGTCCGAGAAGTCGAAGATCTGCGACCAGACGTCCGTCACGACTGCCCCTCCTCGTGCTCGTGCACGTGCGAGTGGTCGGGGGCGCCGACCACGATGACCCGGCCCCGGGCGCGGATCACGTCGACGGGTGCGTCGTAGAGCTCGCTGAGCACCTCCGAGCGCAGGACCTCGTCGGGGGTGCCGATCCGGAACCGGCCGCCGGCGAGGTAGAGCACGCGGTCCACCATGCCGAGCACCGGATTCACGTCGTGCGTGACGAAGAGGACGCCGAGGTTCCGCTCGCGGCGGTGCCGGTCGATCAGCTCGCTGACCGCCCGCTGGTGGGCGAGGTCGAGCGCGATCAGCGGCTCGTCGCAGAGCAGGAGCGCCGGGTCGCCCGCGAGCGCCTGGCCGACGCGGACGCGCTGCTGCTCGCCGCCGGACAGGCTGCCGATGGGGGCGTCGGCGAAGGCGGTGGCGCCGACGGCCTCGAGCAGCGCGTCGACGGCCGCGCGCCGGGAGCGGGAGGGCAGGGGCAGGCCGAACCGGTGGCCGTCGATCCCGAGCCCGAGCAGATCGCGGGCGCGCAGCGGAGTGCCCTCGTCGGCGAGCTTCTGCTGCGGGATGTAGCCGATGCGCCGGTTGCCGCGGTGCACGGGCTCGCCGAGCACCTGCAGCTCCCCCGCGCTCAGCTGCTGCTGGCCGAGCACCGCGCGCAGGAGGCTCGTCTTGCCGGAGCCGTTCGCGCCGAGCACCGCGACGAACTCGCCGGCGCGCACGTCGAGGTCGACGCCGCTCCACAGCTCGCGGTCGCCGAAGCGGAGGCCGGCGCCGCGCAGCCGCAGCACGGACGCCGAAGGGCCCGCCTCCGGGGAGACGGGCCTGGTCGGGGAGTCGTGGCTCACTGGGAGAGGGCTCCCTCGATCGCGTCGAGGTTGGCGGTCATCCAGCCGGTGTAGTCGTCGCCCTCGGGCAGCGTCTCGGTGACGGGAACGGCCGGGATCCCGGCGGCTTTCGCGGCGTCGAGCACCGCGTCCGTCTGCGCGCCCTCGGTCTGCTCGTTGTAGATCAGCGCGTCGACGGCCTCGCCGGAGAACAGCGCCAGCGTCTCCTGGAGCGTGGTCGCGGGGACGTCGGTGCCCTCCTCGACCGCCTCGCTGAAGGCCTCGGGAGTCGCGTCGGTCAGGCCGAGCGCGTCGGTCATGTACAGCGGGACGGGCTCGGTGATCGCGATGGAGCGGCCGGAGAGCGTGCCCTTCAGCTCGCCCTCGCGGGCGATCAGGGCGTCGAGCCCCTCGTCGAGAGTGGCGAGATTGGCGGAGTAGGCGGAGGCGTTGTCGGGGTCGAGCGCGGCGAGCTCGTCGCCGATCCGCCCCGCGACCTCCTTCATCACCGAGAGGTCGTACCAGACGTGCTCGTTGAACTCCGCGTGCTCGTGCCCGCCCTCCGACTCCTCCTCCTCCGCGTGGTCGTGGACGTCCTCCAGGCCGGCGATCACGGTGGCCGTGATGACGGGGGCCTCGGTGCCGGCCGCGCTGATCATGGTGTCGAGGAAGTGGTCGTAGCCGCCGCCGTTCTCGATCACGAGGGTCGCGCCGGACACGGCGAGCTGGTCGCGGGCGGTGGCCTCGTACTCGTGCGGGTCCTTGTCCGGGCTGTCGATGATGCTGGTCACCTCGACCAGGTCGCCGCCGATGCTCGAGACGAGGTCGCCGTAGACGTTCGTCGACGCGACGACCTTCACGGGCCCGCCCGCGGCGGCGGCGGAGGAGCTGTCGGAGGCGCTGCCCGCTCCGGAGCAGCCGCTCAGGGCGAGCGCGGTGCCGCCGAGGAGGGCGGTGAGGGCGAGGAGGCGGGTCTTCACGGTGAGCCGATCTGGGTCAGGGGCCGGGCGGGTGCCCCCACGCTAACGGCTATTGATAACGATTGTCAAAATCGTGCGGAGGCGCCCGCCGGTCATCCGCGGACACACGCGGACACGGGGCGACACGCGCCTCGCTCCGGACACCTCGCCCCTGGCACAGTCGCTGCACACCGCCCCCCGACGAGACGAGGACACCGTGACCACCACCGCACCCACGACCGCCGGCGCCGACGCCGCGACGACGATCGGCGCCGCCGCCGAGCACTGGTCGGCCGCACCCCGGCCCGACTCCCCCGACGCCTGGCTCGTCCGCGCCGAGGAGGTCGCCGCCGTGCTCGCGACCGACGCCCTCGAGCGCGACCGCGCCGGCGCCGCCCCCTTCGCCGAGGTCGCCCTGCTCAAGGCGGCCGGCCTCGTCACGCTGCTCGGGCCCGCCGAGCACGGCGGCGGTGCCCAGGAGTGGACCACCGCCCTCCGCGTCGTCCGCACCGTCGCGCGCGGCGACGGCTCGATCGGCCAGCTGCTCGGCTACCACTACCTCTGGGCCTGGGCGGCCCGCCTCGTGGGGACCCCTGAGCAGATCATCGCGGTGGAGCAGCTCGCGACCGAGGGGGACCTCCTCTACGGAGGCGCGGTGAACCCGCGCGACTCCGACCTCACCGTGCGGGAGGAGGGCGACGAGCTGGTCTTCACCGGCCGCAAGTCGTTCTCGACCGGCGGCGTGGTCAGCGACCTGACCGTGCTCGAGGGGGTGCTCGAGGGGACGGACACCCACCTCTTCGCGATCGTGCCCACCGATCAGGAGGGGATCGTCTTCGGCCGCGACTGGGACAGCCTCGGCCAGCGCCTCACCGAGTCCGGCTCCGTCGAGATCCGCGGCGTCCGCGTGCCGTGGGCGGCGGCGGCCGGCTTCGTCGACAAGGTCTACCGTCCGCTCGTCTACAACACCCTCAACGTGCCCGTCATCCAGCAGGTCTTCGCCGAGTTCTACCTCGGCATCGCGCAGGGAGCTCTCGAGCGCGCGGCGCAGTACACCCGCGAGCGCACCCGGGCCTGGCCGTACGGCGGCGACGACAAGGAGCGCGCCGGCGACGAGTGGTACGTGCTCGAGGGATACGGCGACCTGCAGTCCCGGCTCTGGGCCGACGAGGCGCTGATCGACGCGACGGGGGCCGCGCTCTCGGCCGCGCTGCACGCTCCGCGCGAGGAGCTGACGCCTCGGCGCCGCGGCGAGATCGCCGTGCGGATCGCCGCGGCCAAGGCGCGGATCGTGGAGGACGGCCTCGCGACAGCGACCCGCGTCTTCGAGCTGACCGGCGCCCGCGCCTCCGCGAGCTCGGTCGGACTCGACCTCTACTGGCGGAACCTCCGCACCCACTCCCTGCACGATCCGCTGCCCTACAAGCGCCGCGAGGTCGGCGTCTTCGCCCTGCTCGACACCGTCCCCGAGCCCAGCTGGTACACCTGATCGGCCGCGGGGCGCGTCCTGCTCCGGCGACGCGCCCCGCCCGCACGCCGCCCCGGCGTCGATCCGCGACAGGCCGGAGCGGAGCCCCGGGGTAGCGTGAGGGCCGAGCGGAGGGAGGACCGTGGCCGTCACGCTGCACGACGTCGCCCGCGCCGCCGACGTCTCGATCAAGACCGTCTCGAACGTGATCAACGACTATCCGCACGTGCGCCCGGCCACCCGCTCCCGGGTGCAGGCGGCCATCGCGCAGCTGGGCTACCGGCCCAACCTCTCCGCGCGGAGCCTGCGCCGCGGCCGCACCGGCGTGATCGGCCTCGCCCTGCCGGAGCTGAGCCTCCCCTACTTCGCCGAGCTCGCCGACAGCGTGATGCGCGCCGCCGACGAGCGCGGGCTGACGGTGCTGATAGAGCAGACCGGCGGCGACCCCGAGCGCGAGCGGAGCGTGCTGGCGAGCGAGCGCCGGCAGCTCACCGACGGGCTGCTCTTCAGCCCGCTGGGCCTCGCCGACGAGGACGCGCTCGCGGTCGGCTTCCCCCTGGTGCTGCTCGGCGAGCGGATCTTCACCGGGCTGGTCGACCACGTCACCATGCAGAACACGGCGGCGGCGCACGCTGCCACCGCGCACCTGCTCGCCTCCGGAAGGCGCCGGATCGTGGCGCTCGGGACGCACCCCGACGCCGCTGTCAGCTCGGCGTCGCTCCGCCTCGAGGGCTACCGCGCCGCGCTCGCCGAGGCCGGCATCGCCTACGACGAGCGGATGATCGGCGTCTCGGGCCCGTGGCGGCGCTCCGGCGGCGCCGAGGCGATGCGCCGCGTGCTCGCCTCCGGGCTCGACTTCGACGCCGTGTTCGCGCTCAACGACACCCTCGCGCTCGGCGCGGTCCGCGCGCTCCAGGAGGCGGGGGTCCGCGTGCCCGAGGAGGTGGCGGTGATCGGCTTCGACGACATCGACGAGGCGGGCTACTCCTCCCCCAGCCTCTCCACCGTGGACTCGGGGCGCGACGAGATCGCGCGCACCGCGGTCGAGGTGCTGCAGGCCCGGATCGAGGGCACCCGCACCGGCCCCGGGACGCTCCACGAGGCGGCGTTCACCGTGGTCGCCCGGGAGTCGACCGCGGGCCGGCCGATCGCGGAGGACCCGGCCGTCGGACGGGCGTCGGCCGGGGCCTAGGCGCAGGTCCCGCTGCCGCAGATCTCGCGGCGGATCCACGCGCCCGCGTCCGCGACGGCCAGCTCGCCGCGGCGGAGGAGCCGGCTCCACTCCACGGCCCGCGTCGTCAGCCGGTCGTCGGCCGAGCCGCGGACGTCGCCGCCGACGGTGCGGAGGAACAGGTGCGCGAGCGGGCCGCCGAGGTACAGCGTGGCGCCCGCGACGCCGGCGAAGTGGCGGGCCTGGCCGCGGGTGCCGTCGTCGTAGGGGCGGCGGAAGCCCTTCCCCCGGACCCGGTTGCGGCCGCCGTGCGCCAGGTCGAGAGCGCCGAGCGGGGCGCTGCGGATGCCGGCGACGTCCTTCGCGACGGCCGCGAGGAACGCGCGCGGGCGGGGATGCGACGCCGCGAGGGCGTCGGCGCGGTCGGCGAGCTCGGAGCAGGCGTCGGTGACGGCATCGGAGGAGGGCACCCGCCCAGTCGAGCACAGGTGCGCTGAGCGGCGGCGGGGAGGGCCGACGCGCGAGGAGGTCTGCCGACCTCGGCAGCGGCGCAGCGAGGCGGGTGGGGCCCGTGCCGCTCTTGACAGCAGCGGAGGCGGGGCGGACCATCGTGTACAACGTTAGAAAGACCGCTCGCCGCCGAGCCCGCTGCGGGAGCCCGAAGCCCGAAAGGCCCTCATGACCGACGCCCCCGCCGCCACCGCGCGCATCAGCCTCGACCCCGCCGCGGTCGTCGCCCCCGTCACTCCGCGCCTCTTCGGCTCGTTCGTCGAGCACCTCGGCCGCTGCGTGTACGACGGCATCTACGAGCCCGGCCACCCCGCCTCGAACGAGGACGGCTTCCGCCTCGACGTGGTCGAGCTGGTCAAGGAGCTGGGCACCACGACGATCCGCTACCCCGGCGGCAACTTCGTCTCGGGCTACCGCTGGGAGGACGGCGTCGGCCCGCGCTCCGAGCGCCCCCGCCGCCGCGACCTGGCCTGGCACTCGCTCGAGACCAACGAGGTCGGGCTGGACGACTTCGCGAAGTGGGCGGAGCTGACCGGCAGCGAGATCATGTACGCCGTCAACCTCGGCACCCGCGGCGTCCTCGAGGCGCTCGACGTCCTCGAGTACGCCAACGGACCGGCCGGCACCGCTCTCGCCGACCAGCGCATCGCCAACGGCGGGACCGAGCCCTACGACATCCGCATGTGGTGCCTCGGGAACGAGATGGACGGCCCCTGGCAGGTCGGCCACATGAGCGCCGACGACTACGGCAAGCTCGCCTCCCGCACCGCCAAGGCCCTCAAGATCGCCGACCCCTCGCTCGAGCTGGTCGTCTGCGGCTCGTCGAGCTCGTCGATGCCGACCTTCGGCGAGTGGGAGCGCGTGGTCCTCGAGCACGCGTACGACGACGTCGAGTACGTCTCGTGCCACGCCTACTACCAGGAGTACGACGGAGACCTCGGCTCCTTCCTCGCCTCCTCCCTCGACATGGAGTACTTCATCGCCACCGTCGCGGCGACCGTGGACCACGTGAAGTTCAAGCTCAAGAAGACGAAGGACATCAAGCTCTCCTTCGACGAGTGGAACGTCTGGTACCTCGAGGAGTGGCAGGCCAAGGAGAAGGCCGACGCCGAGGGCGACCAGAGCACCCGCGAGTGGGCCTACGCCCCGCGCCTGCTCGAGGACGTCTACTCCGTCGCCGACGCCGTCGTCCTCGGCAACCTGATGATCACGCTGCTGAAGAACTCCGACCGGGTCACCTCCGCCTCCCTCGCGCAGCTCGTCAACGTGATCGCGCCGATCATGACCGAGCCGGGCGGAGCCGCGTGGCGCCAGACCACGTTCTTCCCGTTCTCGACCACCGCGCGCCTGGCCTCCGGCTCGGTGCTGCGCCCCCGGATCGACGCGGGGACCTACTCGACCGCCCGTCACGGCGACGCTCCGCTCATCGACTCCGTCGCCACCGTCGACGAGGGCCGCGCGGCCGTCTTCCTGGTGAACCGGTCGCAGACGGAGCCGATCGAGGTCACCGTCGACGTCAGCGGCCTCGGAGTCTCGAGCATCGCGGAGGCGCTGGCCCTGTTCGACGAGGACCCCTACGCGAAGAACACGCGTGACGACCAGAACCGCGTGCGCCTGCGCGAGGCCACGGCGACGCTCGAGGACGGCGTGCTGACGCTGACCCTCCCGCCCGTCTCGTGGACGGCGGTCGCGCTCACGGCGTAGCGGCGTCCGACCCGCGGGACCGCGTCCGGCTTCCCGGAGCTGCGCGGACCCGCGGGCCCCGTCGGGAACCGTCCCGGCTCAGGCCGCGGGCCGCAGCGGGGAGGAGGCGCTCGAGCTGGTCCGCGAGGTCGTCCGCCACCCCCACGAGTACGTGGCGGGGATCGGGCTCGACAACCTCGAGACGGCGGGTCCGCCCGAGCGCTTCGCCGACGCCTACCGCCTCGCCGCGGAGGCCGGCCTGGGCCGGACCGCCCACTCCTCCGAGCACGCCCCGACCGCGGCCAACGCGACGACCTGCCTCGATCTGCTGGGCTGCGACCGGATCAACCACGGCTACTTCGTCCTCGAGGACCCCGCCGTCGTCGAGCGCGTCCGCGAGCAGGGCGTCGTGTTCACCGTCGCCTCGACGACCTCGCGCCGCTCCTGGCGGCCCTGGCGGCGCGCGTCCATCCGGGCGATGCTCGACGCGGGACTGCGGGTCGTGCCGTGCTCCGACGATCCCGGGATGTTCCCGACCACGCTCGCCGACGAGTACCGTCTCGCCGCCGGCCCGATCGGCGCGACGGCCGCTCAGCTGCGCGCGATGGCGCTCACCGGAGCGGAGGCCTCCTGGCTGCCCGCCGACGAGAAGGAGAGTCTGCGCGCGTCGTTCGCCGCGGAGCTGGACGCGCTGGACGCGGAGTTCGGGCTCGTCTGAGGCCCGGGACGCGACGGGCTCCCCGCCCTGACAGAGTGGACGGATGAGCCCCCTCCCCGATCCCCTGGCCTGCGACCTCGAGGCGCTGCGCCGGGAGGTGCTGCCGGACGACGGGGGCGAGGTCGACGACAGCATCCCCGCGCTCGCGGACGCCGACCCGGGACTCTGCGCGATCGCGCTCGTCCTGCCCGACGGGTCCGTCCGCGCGAGCGCCGACGCGGAGGCGCGGTTCAGCATCCAGTCGGCCGTCAAGCCGTTCCTGTTCGCGCTCGCGCTCCTCGACACCGGCGGCGACGCGCTCGACCGCGTCGGCATCGAGCCCACCGGCGAGGCCTTCGACGCCCTCAAGCTCGAGAGCGGCACCGGGCGCCCGCCGAACCCGATGGTCAACGCGGGAGCGGTGCTGACCGCCGCCCTGGTCGACGGGGGCGACGCCGACGGCCGGAGCGAGCGGATCCTCCGCGGCCTCTCCGCCTTCGCCGGCCGCCCGCTCTCCGTCGACGAGAGCGTCGCCGCCGACGAGCACCTGCTCGGCGACCGGAACCACGCCCTCGCGCACCTGATGCGCGCGGAGGGCACCCTGCACCGCAGCGCCGACGACGCCGTCTCCGCGTACGCCCGGGCGTGCGCCGTGCTGGTCGACGTCCGCGACCTGGCCGCGATGGGCGCGACGCTCGCGTTCGGCGGCGTGCACCCGCGGACCGGCGAGCGGGTCGTGCCGGCGTCGGTCGCGCGCGACGTGATCGCGGTCATGGCGACGTGCGGCGTCTACGACGGCTCGGGCCGCTGGATGCGCGCGGTCGGCGTCCCCGCCAAGTCGAGCGTCTCGGGCGCCCTCGTCCTCTCCGCTCCCGGCCGCCTCGGCGCCGCCGTCGTCAGCCCGCCGCTGGACCCCCAGGGCACCAGCGTCCGCGGCGCCCGCGTCGCCGCCCGCCTGAGCGACGCCCTCGCCCTGCACTCCTTCGCGGTCGCCCCCCGCTGACCGCTGCCGTTCCCCCGCTCTCCCCGCTCCCGCCGGCGCAGCCGCGGCCCGTGCCCCGCGCCGTCGCAGGCGCCCACCGCACCCTCAGCGGAGACCACCCGCCCTCCCTCGACAGCGAAGGGCCGAGCCGCATCCGTGCACGCTCGCCCTCAGGGCCGAGCCACGTCAGCGCACGCTCGCCCGCAGGGCCGAGCTGACCGCCGAATCGCGTTCCAGCGATTCGCCGTAGCGGTACGCTCCCCGCTCCACGACACGCCCCCACCTCGTACAGCCGACCGCGGAGCGGATGACGACGAAGGAGGAATCCGCTCAATCCAAGAGCAGCGCCGGTTCCTCCAGCACGCTGGCGACGTCGGCGACGAAGCGGCTGACGACGTCGCCGTCGACGACGCGGTGGTCGAAGGAGCCGCCGACCGTGGTGACGAAGCGGGGGCGGACCTCGCCGTCGACGACCCAGGGCTTCTGCTTGATCGTGCCGAGGGCGATGATCGCGACTTCGCCGGGGTTCAGGATCGGGGTGCCCGTGTCCATCCCGAACACGCCGATGTTGGTGATGGTGATGGTGCCGTTCTGCATGTCGGCGGCGGTGGTCTTGCCGTCGCGGGCGTCGAGGGTGAGCTTCTCGAGGGCCTGGGCCAGTTCGAGGAGGCTCATCGACTGGGCGTCCTTGACGTTGGGGACGAGCAGTCCGCGCGGGGTGGCCGCGGCGATGCCGAGGTTGACGTAGTGGCGGACGACGATCTCGGTGTCGGTCCAGGCGGAGTTGACGGTGGGGTTGCGGCGGACGGCCCAGATGATGGCCTTGGCCATGATGAGCAGCGGCGAGACCTTGACGCCGGCGAAGTCGGGCGAGTTCTTGAGGCGCTTGACGAACTCCATGGTGCGGGTCGCGTCGACGTCGACGAAGACGCTGACGTGGGGCGCGGTGAACGCGCTCGTCGACATCGCGGCGGCGATCGCCTTGCGGACGCCGCGCACGGGGATGCGCTCCTCGCGGTCGTCGCCCCAGGCGGGGGTCTGGATGTTGCGGAAGACGCTGGCCTGGGAGGCGTGGCGGATGACGTCGTCGCGGGTGACCTCGCCGGCGAGGCCGGTGGCCTGCACCTCGAGGAGGTCGACGTCGAGGTCCTTCGCGAGCTTGCGGATCGGCGGCTTCGCGATGACGGGGAGCGCGGCGGCGGCCGGGGCGGTGGCGCCCGGTCGGCGGCGGCGGGTCTGGACGTGTCCGCCGGCGGTGCCGTAGCCGACGAGCGCGGCTCCGGAGCCC